>CABHOW010000161.1 GCA_902168225.1 uncultured Flavihumibacter sp.
ATATTATTAATGTTGATAAATAATTGTATATTTTACTAAAATTTAGTAACTTTACAGTATTGAATTAATATTATTTTATTTTATAATAAGATGGAAACACTTCGAAAAATCTCCTTCAAGCAACTAGCTCCCTTCGCAGCATTATCTGTAATTGCTATTGCCGCATTATTTGTAAAAGATTTACCTAATTTCAATGATGGTGGTAAATACAGTGCCGCAGATATAACTTGGCTATTAATAGCTACTGCACTGGTATTTTTAATGACGCCGGGGTTAGCTTTTTTCTATGGGGGAATGGTTCATAGAAAAAATGTGATCTCCACCATGATCAAAAGCGTTGTGGCAACGGGTGTAGTATCTGTTCTATGGGTTTTTGTAGGGTACAGTTTATGTTTTGGACAATCTATAAATGGTATAATCGGTAACCCCCTCACCCATCTTTTCTTTAAGGGTGTTAACTCAGGGGCACCATGGAGTTTGGCACCAACTATTCCGCTTTCTTTATTCGCACTATTCCAATTGATGTTTGCTATCATTACACCGGGCCTAGTAGTAGGTGCTGTAGCAGAAAGAATTCGTTTTACTGCTTATATTCTGTTTATTGTATTATTTAGTTTGTTGGTATATGCGCCAATAGCACACTGGACCTGGCATCCCGAAGGTTTCCTCTTTAAAATGGGGGTACTCGACTTTGCAGGGGGTACCGTTGTACATATTTCAGCAGGATGCGCTGCACTTGCGGGAGCGCTGGTACTAAAACGCCGCCAATCACACTTGGAGCATAAAGAAATACCGCCTGCGAATATCCCCTATGTGCTTATTGGTACAGGATTATTGTGGTTTGGATGGTTCGGTTTTAATGCAGGTTCTGCCCTAAGCGCTAATGCCTTGGCTGTTTCAGCTTTCGGCACCACCAATACCGCAGCTGCTGCAGCAGGTTTATCGTGGATGTTCTTCGATGTATTAAGAGGAAAAAAACCATCTGTACTAGGCTTTTGTATTGGTGCTGTAGTAGGCTTAGTAGCTATCACTCCGGGAGCAGGCTTTGTGGCTGTTCCACAAAGTATTTTTATTGGGGTCATCGCAGCAATTATTTCAAATGTTGCCGTTTATTATAAAAGCAAATCAACACTAGATGATACATTAGATGTTTTCCCTTGTCACGGTGTTGGTGGTATCGTGGGTATGTTATTAACAGGCATTTTCGCAACCAAAACCGTTAACAGTGGCGGTAGTGATGGCCTTTTTTATGGTAACCCTGCGTTCTTCTTGATACAAGTTAAAGCACTGGCCATTGTAGTAGTGTATAGCTTTACCGTTTCTTTTGGCATTTTTAAATTTATAAATTTTGTTTTACCACTTCGGGTAAGCTCTGAAGAAGAAGAAATTGGTTTGGATGCCACCCAGCATAATGAAAAATATCTTCAAGGTACTTTATTGGTTGAAAAGACGGGCGAACTGGCAGAAACACTGTAAGCTTCTATTTTTCGTATGTTCGAAAAATGAAATGGCTTCTGAAAGGATTACAAGCAGCTTATAGTATTTATGCGCTATGCATGTTTATCATTGTAATGCTGCTGGTATTCCCTTTTATCCTTTGTTGTCTTCCCTTTGGAAAAATAAAAGGTGGGAATCTTATTTACAACCTTTGCAGAATATGGGGTCTCACATGGTATTATACCATTGGTGTACAACATCGCGAAGTTTATGAAGCACCACATGATAGAGCGAGGCAGTATATTTTTATTGCCAACCATATTTCTTATATGGATATCCCTCCTATTATACTGGCTACCCATCAGCCTATTCGTGCATTAGGAAAAGTGGAGATGGTTAAAATACCTGTATTCGGATGGATTTATAGAGCAGCTGTAATATTAGTGGATAGAACGAATACACAAGCACGCGCCAAAAGTGTTCGTGCTTTAAAAGCCGCCATCAAAAAAAATATCTCTATCATTATTTTCCCCGAGGGAACTTTTAATGAAACAAAAAAACCATTAAAATCTTTTTTTGATGGGGCATTCCGCATTGCCGTTGAATCACAAACCCCTATCAAACCTTTATTATTAGTGGATACGTTAAAGCGGCTTCACTATAAGAGTGTATTTTCCTTAACACCCGGTATTAGCAGGGTAGTTTATTTAGAAGAAATACCGGTAAACAACCTTACGCAAAAAGATATTCCTGCTTTAAAAGAAAAAGTGTACAAAATTATGGAAGAAGGATTGCGCCGCTATGTTCAATATCCCACCCCATAACCTATTTTTGAAAAAAAGAAATTGTTCGCCGAAGTTATTATACCGCTTGCTCTCCCTAAAAACTATACCTGGAAAATTCCCCCGGGTATGGAAAATACCATACAACCGGGCATAAGGGTAGAAGTTTCACTACGAAAAAAAAAATATGCAGGCATCGTTAAAAAAATCGTTACCGATCTTTCTCCATCTATCAAACCGGCGTCCATATCAAATATACTCGACACAGAGCCTATTATACACCCCACTCAGTTAACCTTATGGGCATGGATGGCAAACTATTATATGTGTTCTGAAGGTGAGATCATGCAAGCAGCTATACCTGCCAACCTTAAATTATCTAGCGAGAGTATACTTCAATGGAATGAAGAAAGAGATACCGATTTCAGCGATCTTAGCGATAAAGAATATATCGTTGCAGAAGCACTCGAACTAAAAAAGGAATTAAAACTAAGTGAAGTTCAAGAACTACTCGATTCCAATAATACCTACCCTATTATAAAAAAATTGATAGAAAAAGGAGTATGTTATGTTTGGGAAACACTGAAAGAAAAATATAAACCAAAAATAGAAACCTATATTCAGCTTCATGCAAATTATCGAAACGAAGAAAAGCTGGAAGCATTATTGAATAATTGGAGCAAGGCTCCTAAGCAAATGGAGCTTCTCCTCGCCTATTTACATTTTCAACAAAAGAATGGCGAAGTGATACAAGCTGATCTTTTGAAAAAAGCAAATGCGAGTGCTGCTCAATTAAAAGGGCTCATTGAAAAAGGTATTTTAGTTACCGAAAAAAAAGCAGTTGATCGTATAGAAATACTTCCACAAGCAATAAATACAAATTTTATACTCTCCCCGGCCCAATCGAATGCACTTCTTTCTATCCAACAATCCTTTCAAGTAAAACAAGTTTGTTTATTACATGGTATTACGGCATCAGGTAAAACACAACTCTATATAAAACTGATCGAAGAGGCCATTAGCCAACAAAAACAAGTATTATATCTCTTACCCGAAATTGCACTAACTGCGCAAATGATTCGAAGATTACAAAAAAGCTTGGGCGGGTATATTGCTATCTATCATTCCAAATTCAACCCTAATGAAAGAGTTGAGATATGGAATAAAGTGAAATCGGGAGAAACGAAAGTGGTATTGGGAGCCAGATCGGCTTTATTTCTTCCTTTCAAAAAATTAGGGTTAATCATTTGCGATGAAGAACACGATGGTTCTTATAAACAACAAGATCCCGCCCCCCGTTATCAATGCAGAGATGCTGCCATTTATTATGCCTCTTTAACAGGTGCTAACGTATTATTAGGTACTGCCACCCCTTCTATAGAAAGCTACTATAATGCCCTACAAGG
Organism: uncultured Flavihumibacter sp.; assembly: GCA_902168225.1. Classification (GTDB taxonomy): domain Bacteria; phylum Bacteroidota; class Bacteroidia; order Chitinophagales; family Chitinophagaceae; genus Sediminibacterium. Next base: position 3,626 of record CABHOW010000161.1, read on the forward strand.
CAAATATGGATTAGTTACATTGCATGAAAGATATGGCGATGTTCAATTACCTACTATTCATTTAGTAGATGTAAAAAATAAAAAAGGGTTGAGTACTGAATTAATAACCCGAATCGGAGAAACATTAGCCGCCAAGAAACAAGTCATTATTTTCCAGAACCGACGTGGCTATAGTCCCTATTTAATTTGTACTACCTGTGGCTGGATCCCCCATTGCGAGCATTGCGATGTTACCCTTACATATCATAAACACAACAATAAATTAAGTTGTCACTATTGCGGCACCAATTATCCCGTTGTACAAACCTGTATGGCATGCGGTAATTCCAATTTCAATCAGAAAAATTTCGGTACAGAAAAAATTGTGGAAATACTAATGGAAGCATTTCCCGATACAAGTATCGCACGTATGGACTATGATAGTGTAAAAGGAAAACAAGATCACGACATATTGATCAAACGCTTTGAGCAGAAAAATATTCAAATTTTAGTAGGCACTCAAATGGTAGTAAAAGGTTTGGATTTTGAAGATGTTGGTTTAGTAGGCATTGCCGATGCAGACGGAATTTTAAACTTTACAGATTTCAGGGTAAACGAAAGAGCTTTTCAACTCATGGAACAAGTTAGCGGAAGAGCAGGTAGAAAAAACGGAGATGGTGAAGTACTCATTCAGGTTAGCAATACTACGCACCCGGTATTACAGTTTGTGCAACAACATCAATATGAAGATTTATACGGCTGGGAGATAGCAAACAGACAGCAATTTTTTTACCCTCCTTTTAGTAGGCTGATTCAAGTAATTTTTAAACATAAAGAGAAACATATTGCTGAAGAAGCCGCCAATGTGTTTCTCCAAGGAATGAAAAAAGAGTTTGGTCAATACCTGAATGGCCCGTCACCGCCCCTGATCGATAGAATTCGTAATCAATATATTTGGGAAATCTTATTAAAACTACCTAGGGAATCAAAACTGATAAACTATTGTAAACATTGTATCAATCAACAATTGATCATCCTGAGTAACAATAAAAGATATAGATCAGTTCAGATCATTCCAAATATTGATCCGGTATATTAATATGCAAATAGCGAAAAACATATCGTTAAAACCCTTCAATAGTTTTGGTATTGAAGCAATAGCTGCCTATTATTCGCGCGTAGATACAGCGGCAGCCTTAGAAGAGCTTTTACAAGAGCCGATCGTACAGCATCAAAAAATACTTGTACTAGGTGGCGGCAGTAATCTTTTGTTCACAAAAGATGTGAACGGATTGGTTATTCATAATCAAATAAGAGGAATTCATATCATTCATGAAACAAATGATATTATTTATCTCAAAGTGATGGCCGGTGAACCATGGCATGAGCTGGTGCAATATTGTGTGGCTAAAAACTGGGGGGGGATAGAAAATTTAAGTCTGATACCGGGCAATACCGGTGCGGCACCTATTCAAAATATAGGTGCTTATGGAGTAGAAATAAAAGATGTGATACATGAAGTAGAAGCCATACAGCTAAGCGACGGAAAAAAAATAAATCTTAGTAATACAGATTGTGCCTTTGGTTATAGAGACAGTATTTTTAAAAATGAGTTAAAGCATTCTTGTATTATTACAGCAGTAACAATTCGGCTTACAAAAAATCCTACATTCAATACCAGCTATGGTGCGATTAATACGGAACTTGAGAAAATGAAAGTTTCCACACTTTCTATATCAGCAATATCGCAGGCAGTTATTAATATCAGAAGCAGTAAATTACCTGATCCTTCTATCATTGGGAATGCCGGTAGTTTTTTTAAGAACCCCATTATTTCTAAAACCCAATACCTGCAGCTACTAAAAGATTTTCCAACCATACCATCTTATTCATCTGGAGAAAACATCAAAATACCCGCCGGTTGGCTAATTGAACAATGTGGCTGGAAAGGATACAGAAAAGGAGATGCAGGTTGCTATGATAAGCAAGCGCTGGTTTTAGTGAATTACGGTAATGCAAGCGGTGCTGATATTTATGAACTATCTACTGCCATCATTCAATCTGTTCAAACAAAATTTGGTATATATTTAGAAAGAGAAGTAAATATTTTATAACACTAAAACTATTTTATGAAACGCTTTATACTTTTCGTTAGTTGTTATTTCATCATGCACGCTAGTATGGCACAAGAATTATCGCTAAGCTTAAATCATATTGCCTTATCTGTAAAAGATGTAAATGCGAGTGCATCATTTTATAGCTCTATTCTAGGGTTACAAGAGATCACAAACAGAACAAAATCAGAGGGTATACGTTGGTTTTCATTATCAGACGGTAAGGAATTACATTTAGTTTCAACCGTTAAAGCACCGGTAACAATAAATAAAGCAGTTCATATGGCATTAACTACAAGCAATATGGATGGCTTAATTAAGAAACTGGTAGCCAATAATATTACGTATTCAGATTGGCCTGGCACTTTAAATAAAGTAACGGTTAGGGCAGATGGTATACTGCAAATTTATATTCAAGATGTTGATGGATATTGGATAGAGGTAAATAGTGTAGCGGGTGATAAAAATGAAGAAGTACTGGCAAAAAAAGAGATCAGTGCTATGCTAGACACTCTGAATGCTACTGCCGGCAGGGCTAATTTTGATGCCTACTTTAAACTATATACTGAAGATGCTGCTTTCATTGGTACCGATGCTACTGAAATTTGGGATAAGAAAGCTTTTATGCAATTTGCGAAACCTTATTTTGATAAAGGAAAAGCTTGGAATTTTACCGCCCTTAAACGTAATATTTATGTAGATAAATCCGGTGCCTTGGGTTGGTTCGATGAATTACTGAATACACAAATGAAAATTTGTAGAGGGTCCGGCGTGGTGGTAAAAGTAGGTAATGAATGGAAACTCAAACAGTATGTTTTATCTATGACCATGCCTAATTCGCAAGTAACGCCTGCTGTAAAATTGAAAGCAGAAGAGGAAGATGCATTGATAAAGAAGCTGATTAGTCAATAGGAAAGTCCGAAAGTCCGAGAGTCGGGAAGTCGGTAAGCAAGTTAGAAATGAGTTTACCGGTCAATACCTCCAAAAGTATATTTTAACACAGGCTTCAAGCATGATCTTACTTCTCTTGCCCACTATAAAGTCTAGTATCTTTTTAGTTTTACTACATAAGGCGTAAGCAACCCAGTATTGGTTTGCTTTATTACCAATGTATGTTCGAAGTTCATCCATTTCAACAACTTCGATATTCATCGGAATGGGAGGCTTCTTAATTTTTGAAGCTATTAAAATAATCTTTCGTTGAACTGTACTGGTAGCAATTTTCAATATCCTAGCAATACCCCTAATACTTACACTTTCACACATAAGTGAAGGGATCAATTTTACGATACTTTCTTTACAAGCCTGATATTGATATACTTTTTGTTGGTATTTCTTACAGGCCTTACAATATAATTTTTGAGTGCCATCTTTCTGTTTGCCTGCCTTAATACATAAACCATTACAAAATTGACATTGCATATCACCTGATATTTTAATACATTAATCTAAAAACTAACTATAGGAAATAAAGAAATAACAAAATTTAGTACAATACTATCATGTGCATTTATATGCTGAAATTTAATTACCAGCTAAAAAAGCTTTCACACCCTTATTTTCAGCGATAACAGATAGTTTGATACATTACCGCTTTTATTACTTCTTACTCGCATATACCATGCACTCCCCACATGAAAACTATACACTCCCAACTGTTAAAAGTTTAACAGGAGTATGTAAAGCAATTAGGAAGATAACGCTTAGAAAAAATCAATCGCTAATTATACTACTTACTTCTTATCGATTTAATGCCAATAGAAGTAGATTTTATCAACAACCGATTGGATATCCTTCACATGCGTAGGATTATTTTTGTCATAAGAGTAGCCCATTTTTACTGTTAGAATATCGATTAAACAGTTATGCATATTTTCATTTTTTTTTAGGCAATCAATAATAACAGGTATATAATCGACATATTCCGATACCGCTATTTCAGAAGGCACTCCAATCGGATTCCATTCACTTAATGCTTTATTAATTTTACTTTGTAATTGATCCATATTATTTGATTAAAAAGGAATGAACTTACCCCCATTTTTAACAGCTTCACTAAATACACTTACTACTTTACCTTGAGCATTAATAACAACAGTATTTCCGCCTAAAGAATATCGAAGTTGAGAACCATATCTCCCCATTGCTTGAACCACCTTCCCTTCTCTTATAATTTTCAAGATATCAGCAGCTTTAAATCCTCTAGTAATTGACTGATTTATTCCATGTCTTGTAAACCCTTTAAGTAAGTTTCCAACAACTTTACTATTATTAGCACTCTCGACAATACCGTTTGTGACTTCGCCAGCAATTGTAGCTCCTTCCCCAAATTCAGCCAACATTAATAATTCACCGCCAGCGGTTAGTAAAATTGATGTAAGGAAAAATTTATACAGCTCTCCTTCAGCTTTCCAAGCTTCATCTTGAGCTTCTCGTATTACTCTTGCTGCAGATGAGTTCGCATCAAGTATTTTATCAAGTGTATTCGGAGTTAGATATGGATTATTTAATGCCCAATTTCCGATTGTCTCTGCACCATCACCTCTCTTGGTACGCATATCTATCCATGCAGCAATTTGGCCATAATCCATCTGATTTAACTGCTTACTTGCTACTTTTTTCTTGGACGTATGAACTATTACTTCTGGAGAAGTTCCATTTAAAGTATCTTCCTTCAACCCTAAAGGGTCATTCATCCTTATTGGATTGTTACGTGCAAAACCATAAGGTGTAAAATCAATACCTAATTCTGCTAACTTATCAATTTGGAAAAACCTTCCCAATTGAGGATCATATAATCGATGTACAGCATCATAAAGTTCTAATCCACTACCATCGCTGAACTCTTTATTCTGTAATTCGTTACCACCATTGTATTGATACTTATTGGATAAATTACCCGCTGCTTTCGAACTGATTGCAGATAGTGTACCGCCAAACGGATAATAATGCGTTTCCTCAGTGAGTGGCCCTCTAATGTGCGTGATTTGTACATTATCAAAGAACACATCTATGTTAGGGGTTTCGTTACTAACATATACATAAAGATAACCATTTCTTGTAATCGGCAAAGCGGTTTGTGTATGTGTCTTAAACTCCTGATCATTCCCCACCTGATCAAAACCACCACTCACATATTTGAACTGCTCATCAAACAATATCCAATTTAAAAATGCCTTAGGGCGGGTGCTTATAGGTGTTTGATTACTTAAAAAATTACCAACCGCAGGGTCTAAGGTGTTATTGCTTAATAGTGTTGCTGCCGTTGCTTTGCCTCCACTAGCCGCAGATATACCGCCCGCTAATGCTGATAGTATACTGCTTATTGGACTTACAGGGCTCGCAGGGCTAGCTCCATTATTTCTGTACCAACTATTGGCTCTTAGGTTATAACTATCTCCACTCATAACCTATTATTATTTCACCGCTTCGCGGTTCTTCTTCTTTTTCTTTTTACCCAGCTTTTGTATCTCATCTCATCGTCCCTTGCGTCGCACTCTTGTACGTTCGGTTCGCTACGCAGCTTTTAGTTTATTTTTCAACTACTTTTTATCTGTACAAATATTTGAACACTTTTATTAAGAAATAGCTTGGAGGTTGCACGGCAACTTCAACAACTCGCTCAAAAAAAAGCCACCCCGGTTTGGAGTGGTTTGATAATTCTATAGCTATTATTTAAAAAAGATAATCCCAACCCATAATAGTACGATTGGAAGCAACATACTTATTAAAAAATAAGTAAGAAAAAGCTTGCCATCATGATATCGATACTTTGGCAAGAGTTTTTCATGCCTCTTGTTTCTAAAAATCAATAAATAATTCATAATAACGCAAGGGAGAATAAACAAAAATAAGTAGGCAAGTAAATTATTTATACGCGTTGGCAAAAAAGAAAAGTCGATCTTATATACGTAAGTATGAAAGACATGCCTTTCTAAAATTGTCATAATTAGAACGAGATTAGCTGACATCGATAACGTCATAAATATCATTGTAATAGTTGGCCAGCTCTCTTTATTAGAAGATTGTAGCTTTGCTCTCTGTATGCAATCAACCCATATTTTGTAATATAAATTAAACATTATCTAAAAAAATTTATTATTTTAATATTCATTTTTCCAACCTCCTTTTTGCTGTTCATCCATCGCGGCATCAAATTGTGTATTAGCGTCAGGACTACATCTCCATTACTATTAATGCTAGTAAGATATATACCTTCTAAATTTTCTACTGACATATAAGAGCACAAAATATTAATTACTGGTTAAAAAGCTTTCTCTCCTTTACTTTCAACAATAACAGATAGTTTGATACATTACCTTTTATCTGTCCAAATATTTGAACGCTTTTAGTAAAGAAAAAGATGAATGTTGCAGGCCACCGATTACGTGGCTTTATTGTTTTTTGTTTTGAAACTTTTGTTTTCTATACCTTAATATTTAATATAGCTACTATCATTAGCATCAGCTACAAATAAGGTTCTTCTGAATGAATTTTTAATAGATGGATACTCTATAGATACAAAAGGTTCTTTGCTGTTTTTGGAAACATTAATGACAGTATCTAATAACTTGCCCCTATCAGAGTTAATTGTTACGTTCAACACTAAATCTTGTTTCTTAAATGGAATAGCCAATTCTTCATTGAAAGAACAAATTTTGTTTTCATCTTCTACCCCTTTAGGGATAAAATGCATTACTATTTCTCCATTTTCTTTGATAACAACTTCTTCACCTTGATAAACAAACCCTAATATTTTAATTTTTTTCAAAGAAGTACACGATGAAAGAATAAAACAGAATACAAACAATCTTAAGACAATTCTGGATTTGTTATGGTATTTGTTATTTATCATTTATCATCTTTATTTAAAAATCCTGCTGAATAGTATCTCATAATTGCAGCTATTTGTCCTCTTGTCGCACCTCCTGGATTTGAATATATATTCCTTAGTTCTGTTGCTCCAGTAGGCGTATTGTAATTGATGTAGTTTTGAGGATAGGACATGAAATTTGTTTTTAGGTCTGCCAGTTTTTGATTGTATGCAGGAACAGTGCGAGAAGTTGGAAAAATACCCAAGAAATTGCCCTTAAAAAGCGTAACATTATCTCCTTTCTCAAAAGGATGATCCAAGCCGCCTGTGTGACCTATCTCGTGGGATAATGTGGCATTATATGGGGTTGTCCCATCTTCTTTAATGAAGTCGCCATTTAAGTCAATTCGCAAACCTCCCAAATCACTATGCCCCCCTTCATTTTTGTCGAACTTACTTGCCTTATCAATTACAACTATATGTTCCTTATCTTTTGCATCATCTTCACTTTTCACTTCTCTCATATTTAATTTTGCAGAAACGGAAAACTCCTTCCTGTCCATTGAAAATAGCTTGCTAAAAATCTCAGATTGAGTTTTAATGTAATTTTTCATATCAATTTTTTTGCCTGAGTTGTTTACAATCGCAGCATTTACAGTAATTTGAATGTTGTATTTACCATCTTTATCCTTTGTTATATTTATTGACCAATCCTTTCCATTAGGATCGTTAAGAAGAATAGGGTTATTAACAGTATAAGAATATGGTGTTGCTGGATAGAATTTCTCAGCCATTGGGTCAATCTGGTTCATTCTACCTATTTGTGGGTCGTAACCTCTTGCTTGGTAATCATACCATTCCAACCCACTACCATCACTAAACTCTTTGTCTTGTTTCTCTTTGCCATTGTATTTGTAACGATTGAGTAGTGAGCCCGCTGCTTTGGAACTAATTGCAGATAGTGTACCGCCGAACGGGTAATAATGCGTTTCCTCTGTAAGCGGCCCTCTGATGTGAGTTACCTGTACATTATCAAAGAACACATCTATGTTAGGTGTTTCATTACTAACATATACATAAAGATAACCATTTCTTGTAATTGGTAGGTTAGTTTGCGTATGCGTCTTAAACTCCTGATCATTCCCTACCTGATCAAAACCTCCACTCACATACTTGAACTGCTCATCAAACAATATCCAATTTAAAAATGCCTTAGGTCGGGTACTTATAGGTGTTTGATTACTTAAAAAGTTCCCAACCGCAGGGTCTAATGTATTATTGCTTAATAGTGTTGCCGCCGTTGCTTTGCCTCCACTGGCTGCAGATATACCTCCCGCTAATGCTGATAGTATACTGCTTATTGGACTTACAGGGCTCGCTGGGCTCGCCCCATTATTCCTGTACCAACTATTGGCTCTGATATTGTAGCTATCACCACTCATTTGCTATTATTATTTCACCGCTTCGCGGTTCTTCTTCTTTCTTTTTTTACCCGGCTTTTGTATCTCTACTCGGCTTTACTTGCGTCGCACTCTTCTACGTTCGGTTCGCTATGCGGCTTTTAGTTTGTTTTTCAGCTATTAGTTTATTGATTGATATTTCAAATAAATATCCATAACACTCTTTCTTCTTTTAGAAGTCAAGTGTTACAAAAAAGATGAATATTAAATGAGTAATCTCTTTAAATCTAATTACGAGCTAAAAAAGCTTTCTCTCCTTTACCTTCAGCAATAACAGATAGTTTGATATATTACCGTTTAACAATAATAAAAATTAAAAAAACTACCCAGTTTGTGGAGTAGTTTATAAAAAATATTTTAATATATGACACTAAAAAGGAAGGAATGAATAATTAGTAATGAAACCATCCCAAGATTCCCCATTAGAAACAATTTCAATAAAGTTGATCTTACCATCAGTTATATCAACTTCATAATTTAAGCCGTTCCTCAATCCATCTATTTGAATTATTTCATTAGTGCTTAATGACGAATTTAATATATCAAGTTTATTTACAATGTCTACTGTATAGCCAAAATTCACATACATACCTACTCCTGTTACTTGTCTACTTTTGACTTTTAGTAGTGGTATATGAGATTTTACTATCGGATATTTATCAGATATACGATTAAGTAATTCTAACTCTAGTTTATTTAAGTTTTCCATATTAAAGCCCTTTTCTACTTAACGATGAAATAATAACTTTACCATCTTCTACTTTTCCACCAATAAGTCTAACTTTCATACCACCAACATCAATTATATGCCCTAGGTCTCCGTTTGGCAATATTCCAGCTGAATTAGGTGTTAAACGTCCAGCTTTCAAAGCTTCATTAGCTGCTTCTTGAACTGCTTCAAAAGCTTTCTCTTCAGAACCAAATTTAGCCACAAGGCTTTCTAATGCATGTTCTGATTTACCAAAAATATGTTTAAGTCGATTTGCTGAAATTATACTTTTAGCACTCTTACCCCATTTAAACAGATTCTTTAAATCTTTTATTGAAAATTTAGTCAATCCAAAATCAGGTGGAACACCCATATAAGGGGCTGAGCCAGCATATGTCCCATCTTTATAAAATCTATTTTTCCCCTCAATTCCTCCAGTCCAATAAAAGTTTAATGTTCCCCAAAAACCTTTATATGGGGCATGTGCGGGAGGTAGTACTATGGGGGGCAGTGGCTTACGTGCATTAATTATTGTATCCCCCATTCCATCTGGATCAACATAAATTAATGGATTATTTCTGACAAAAGTGTACGGAGAAAGGTTTTCGTAATCATCCGCTAACGGATCAACCATATGCCATCTTCCTATCTGTGCATCATACATGCGTGCACCATAGTCATAGAGCTCCAACCCACTTCCATCACTAAACTCTTTGTCTTGTTTCTCTTTGCCATTGTATTTGTAACGATTGAGTAGAGAGCCCGCTGCTTTGGAACTGATTGCAGATAGTGTACCGCCAAACGGATAATAATGCGTTTCCTCGGTGAGTGGACCTCGGTTATGCGTTACCTGTACATTATCAAAGAACACATCTATGTTAGGGGTTTCATTACTAACATATACATAAAGATAACCATTTCTTGTAATTGGCAAAGCGGTTTGCGTGTGTGTCTTAAACTCCTGATCATTCCCTACCTGATCAAAACCACCACTCACATACTTGAACTGTTCATCGAACAATATCCAATTTAAAAATGCCTTAGGTCGGGTGCTTATAGGTGTTTGATTACTCAAAAAGTTTCCAACCGCAGGGTCTAAGGTATTATTGCTTAATAGTGTTGCCGCCGTTGCTTTGCCTCCACTGGCTGCAGATATACCGCCCGCTAATGCTGATAGTATACTACTTATTGGACTTACAGGGCTTGCAGGGCTAGCTCCATTATTCCTGTACCAACTATTGGCTCTGATATTGTAGCTATCTCCACTCATTACCTTGAGGGTAATGCTCGTTCCTACATTCGTGCCATTACCATTTAGTTTCTGGATATAATCATTCGGGTTGGTATATGTATCACTGGGGTAGCCGGCTACTGTGTTCTTATTTACCGTTGCCCCATTAGGTATGTTGTAATATAATTTCTCGGTGTTTATTGTGCCTGCCTCTAAACTAGCAACAGGGTAGGCATCTGTTTTCTGTTCCCGCCAAAGTCGGGCAGGCATCCGTTAACACCATCCTCGTATTACCTAAATGATCCTTAATAAAATAATCATACACATATACCGGACTTCCGGACTCCCGGACTTTTTTATGGACTTACTCACCGACTCTCGGACTTCCGGACTTTCTACAAATACTTCCTAAACCAGGTTAATTGTCGCTTTGCGTATTGCCGGGTATGCACTTTTATTTGATGTGTGGCTTCATCCAAACTGATATCACCATCGAGATAATCAAAAATTTCTTTATATCCCACAGTTTGTAAAGCTGTTTTGTTGCGATAACCTATAACAGATTCAACTTCGTTTACCAAACCTTGTGCTATCATCATTTCTACACGTTGGTCGATTCTTGCAGACAAAGCCTCTATAGGCATTTCTAACAATTTAGTTTCGATCATGAACGGGCGTTGTTTTTTTGCAGCCGACCGATATGTTATGATGGATTTACCGGTTGCTAAAAATACTTCTAGTGCCCGCATCAGTCTTTGTGGATTCTGTTTCTCCGCCTTTTCCCAGAATAAAGGATCTTTATGCTTTAGTTCGTTTTGTAACCATATTAACCCTTTTTGCTCATACGCAGCAATAATATCGGCTCTTACCCCTTCAGGAATTATCGGCATGGGATCTATCCCCTCCATAAAGGCTTTGATATACAACCCTGTTCCACCAACCATTACTACGCTATCGCTATGTTGAAATAGCTCCTCTACTTTTTGTAAAGCATACTGTTCAAAATAACCCGCATTAATATCTTCTGTAATACTGTGTGAAGCAATAAAATAATGAGGTACAGCCGCTAACTCCGCTGTAGTAGGTCTTGCTACCCCTATACATAGCTCTTTATAACATTGGCGTGAATCTGCTGAAATAATGGATGCCCCTAACTGCTGAGCAAGTTGAATAGCGTAAGCTGTTTTTCCAACAGCTGTTGGTCCGGCAACGATATAAACTTTTTTAGCAAGCTTGTTATCAGAAATCATGATTTGCATCCTCCTCACCTCCTACATCTTCTTTATCTCCGGCATCCTCTGCCTCCTCTCCTTCTTCCCCAAAACCATCAGCAGCATCGGCTAAATCATATTTCTCTTCGATATCTGCAAACTTATCTCCCAATAAACTTTTGGTACCATATTGTTGTGGACCAATACCTTCTGTACGCGTAATCACAGGGTATGTGAGTCTACTATTTTCTTCTTTTGAAACATTGATCAATGCTATGAGGAAAGTCCAATGCTTATTGAAGTCGTATTCATATACAAATTTTTGATTGGTATCTTGAATCTCTGAACCGATCGTAGTTTCATGCATCAATAAGGGGGGAACACGATATGCTTTATCATATATCGCAAAACTTATTTCCCTCCCCCGCTGCCAATTATCGTTACTTCTATAAAATGTGGCCTGGTGTTTATTATCAAACTCATAGGATTTTAAAATAGCGAAATGTAGATCCTGAAAATATTGTGTATGTTTTATCACAATATCACGATAAACGGCATCATCTTCTTCTAGATAAATCCTGAACTTTAAAATAGCCATTGAAGGGGTTTGGGGTTATGGTGCAAAGTAAAGATTATTTGATCGGTTTTAATCCTAATTCAGCTGCTTTTTCGATCATAAAATGTTGAGCAGCTTCTAATTGATTGGGTATAACGCCATCTAGAATTGCTTCGCGAATAGCATCCTTAATAATACCTACATATTTTCCCGGTGTAAGTCCAAAAAAATCCATGATCATTTCCCCTGTAATAGGAGGTTGCCAATTTCGTAATCGATCACTTTCTTCTACGGCAGCCATTCTCTCTTTTACTAATTCAAAATTGGCCAAATATTTTTTTACCTTGGTTTTATTTTTGCTGGTAATATCTGCTGCGCAAAGGGTCATTAGATCATCGATATCTTCCCCGGCATCAAATAATAACCTTCTGATAGCACTATCAGTAATATTTTCTTTGGTAACACTGATTGGTCGTAGATGCAGCAATACTAGTTTTTGCACGTAACGCATGGGTTCATGAAGTGGTAGTTTTAGTTTAGCAAAAATTTTGGGTACCATTCTGGCACCTACTACTTCATGGCCATGAAAAGTATATCCGTGGCCTTCCTCAAATTTTTTTGTTGCCGGTTTTCCAATATCATGCAGTAAAGCGGCCCATCGAAGCCATAGATTATGGGTATGGGGCGCTATATTATCCAATACTTGTAAAGTATGATAGAAATTATCTTTATGCCCTTTTCCATCTATATATACAGCTCCATGTAAATCCACCATTTGAGGAAAAATAAATTGTAATAAGCCAGATTGAAAAAGTAAGTCCCATCCGATAGAGGGCTTATCGCAAAGCATGATTTTATTGAGTTCGTCTGTGATACGCTCTTGAGAAATGATATGAATGCGTGCAGCACTCTCTTGTATAGCCGCAAAAGTGGTGGGATCAATGGAAAAACCCAGCTGCGCTGCAAAACGAATAGCGCGGAGCATCCGCAACGGATCGTCGCTGAAAGTTTGAACCGGTGCTAAAGGAGTTTGAATTTTTTTCTCTTCGATCGCTTTCAATCCATTAAAAGGATCGATCAATTGTCCAAATTCTTTTTCATTTAAACAAATGGCCAAAGCATTGATAGTAAAATCCCTTCTCCATTGATCATCGGATAAAGAGCCGGCATGTACTATTGGTTTTCTGCTATCCGTTTGATAACTCTCTTTTCTTGCTCCTACAAATTCTATTTCCCAATCGCCCCATTTTATTTGAGCCGTTCCAAAATTTTTGAAATAAGCTACCGAAGGGCTGGGTCGTAACGTATTTGCAAAAGCTTTCGCTAATGCTATTCCATCTCCTCTGCAAACAATATCTGCATCTTTAACAATACGATTTAATATTTTATCGCGCACATAACCCCCTATTAAGTAACATGGCGTTCCTAATTCGTCGGCTACTTTACCAATTTTTGAAAATAGGTTCTGCTCCTTTTCTGTAAACACTACATCCATACGTGCAAAGGTACAAGATTGTTTAGGCAGGTAAAACAGATAATAATTGTTGCGCAGAAATGGTTTCTGCACAATTAAAATGTCCGTACGGACAAGCCACTTTACCATGCAAACCACAAGGTTTACAAGCTAAAGGCTGTTTGGTTTCAATGATATAGCTTTTATCCGATAAGGGGCCATATCCAAATGCAGGTATCGTAGAGCAGTAAATGGCAGCAACTGGTGCATTAACGGCAGAACAGAAATGCATGGGTGCGGAATCATTCACATAATTCATGATGGCATCTTTCATAAGTGCAGCAGAGGAGAGAAAAGATAATTCGCCACATAAATCCACGATTTTTTTATGTGGTAATAAGGATTGAATATAGGTACTTGCTTCTTTATCGGCACCGGCTCCAACAATGTAAATAATTATTTCATCAGGCAATAGCTCGATAAAATCGGCCCATTTATGGGCCGGATATTGTTTTGTGAACCATACTGAAGAGGGTGCAATAACCAGATAGGGTTGCTTTTTATAAGGCTTTACTTTTTCGAAATCTTCTATAGACGGATATAATCGAGGTAATGATACAGTGGCTCCTGCAAAGGCGGATAAGAGTAAATGGTTTCTTTCGATCTCATGTAACGGGTTCTCCCGATTAGTCATTTCGTGCTTTACAACTTGTGAAAATAAAAAGCTAAATGGATTATTATGAAAACCAATTTTTTGTTTGGCTCCTGAAAAAGCAGTTAAAAAACCTGTTGCAGCATACCGTTGTACATTAATAACGATATCATATTTGTTTTTCCGGATAGTTAGCAGTAACCTAAGTAGTGAACCATACTTGTCGTTTTGTTTATCCCAAATTAAAACAGCATTGGTATGAGGGTGCTTTTTAAAAAGAGACTCATTGCCTTTTCTTAAGGCAAAATCGATCCTATAGTCAGGAGATAACTTATGTAGGGATTCTATTAAAGAGGAAGCTAATACAACATCTCCAATAAAGGCAGTTTGAATAATCAGCACACGGGGCATGCCACAAATTTACTTACTCGTACTCTAATTCATTACTATAAAACTCCCAATCAAAGAGAATATAACTTTGAGATATCTGTTTTAGGATATTTGATAGACTTACTGTTGCTGTATTTTTCGTGGGAGGCATAGCACTAATAGCATGACCGGTAATGCCAATATCAAGTATTGCTTTGATAAAGGGCTGCATTTTATCTTTTGGAACGTCTAAGATTACTCTGGTCATTTTATAAAAATCTTTAACATAGTTACGATTATAATACATTGTTCAAAAACAAAAGTTCAATTCTTTAACAAAATATAACCCGAAAAGTCCAACATTCTATTGATAATCAGTCTATTAACAGTATCAGGTAGTTCTGCACAGGTTTATGCACAAAGACTTAGCTTTGCGAAAAAAATACATGTTGAAAGAGCAGGTTATTGCGGCATTTGCTGATAGAGACTTATTAAAAGACCCCATTTATGTGAATGCGGTAAAAGAAACTATCGAGAAAATTGATAAAGGACAACTCAGGGTTGCGGAACCTAGTGAAAGTGGATGGGTTGTAAATGAGTGGGTTAAACAAGCCATTTTGCTCTATTTTGGTATTCAACAGATGCAAACCTGGGATTTGCCTCCCTTTGAGTTTTATGATAAAATGCGCTTGAAAAGTAATTACAAAGAATTAGGTGTTAGAGCTGTACCACCGGCAACAGCTCGTTATGGGGCATATATTGCTAAAAGTGTAGTACTCATGCCAAGCTATGTTAATATTGGCGCTTATGTAGATGAAGGGTCGATGGTGGATACCTGGGCTACTGTTGGCAGTTGTGCGCAAATCGGGAAAAATGTTCACTTAAGCGGCGGCGTAGGAATCGGTGGGGTATTGGAGCCATTACAGGCTAGCCCGGTTATCATTGAAGATGGTTGTTTTCTTGGCAGCCGAAGTATTGTTGTGGAAGGGGTTATTGTAGAAAAAGAAGCAGTACTGGGAGCCAATGTAGTACTTACGCAATCTACAAAAATTATAGATGTAAGCGGCGATACGCCGGTTGAAATGAAAGGGCGGGTTCCTGCAAGAAGCGTTGTGATACCCGGTAGTTATACAAAGAAATTTAATGCCGGAGAATATCAGGTTAGTTGTGCATTAATTATCGGACAAAGAAAACCTAGTACCGATTTAAAAACCAGTTTAAATGATGCACTTCGCGATTTTAATGTGAGTGTGTAAAATGTCTGACGCAACCCCAAAAACATATCAGTTAGCAGGTTTTATTTTTGCCATTGGAGGAGCTATTCTTTTTTCCACCAAAGCTATCTTAGTTAAGCTGGCATATATGCATACAAGCATTGATGCCATTAGTTTACTGGCGTTAAGGATGGTATTTTCACTACCGTTTTACCTGGTTGCGGCATGGCTTGGAAGTAAAAAAGAAAATAAAATCTATTTATCATACAAGCAAATCGGCTGGATAATTATATTAGGAATTTTTGGTTATTACCTGAGTAGTTTATTTGATTTTATCGGATTACAATATGTTTCAGCAGGATTGGAGAGACTAATTCTCTTTTTATATCCCACATTTGCTGTTTTATTGAATACGTTTCTTTTCAAAGTAGCACTAAAAAGAATACAAGTTATAGCCCTGGCACTATGTTATGCCGGAATCGGAATTGCTTATTTCGCGGAAATCCAAACAGATTTTAGCATTCCCGGCTTTTATTATGGTTCTTTTATGATCTTTTTATGTGCTATCACTTATTCATTTTATTTAGTGGGTACAGGGAAACTCGTACAAGCAGCCGGAACTACCCGTTATACTGCTTATGCCATGTTAGCTGCCAGTGCCGGCGTTTTCATTCATTTTATATGTACGAGATCTATTGCTACTATTCATTTTTCACCAATGCTTATATATTATGCGCTAGCTTTAGCGTTGATAGCTACCGTTATCCCCTCATTTTTAATGAGCGCAGGAATGAAAAGAATTGGCAGTAATAATGTGTCCATTATAACAAGTGTTGGTCCGGTTTCTACTATTATACAAGCTTATTTTATTTTGGGTGAAAAAGTATTGTTCCTACAAATTGCAGGAACAATACTGGTAATAGCCGGGGTGGTGCTTATTGGTTGGCAAACCCAAAAAAATCAAGAGGATACGGGATTCTAAATTTATTCAGCGTGACTATAAGCAACTTCTAAATCACTTAGTTTTTCAAATTGCTCAATCGTCAATGGTTTGGTAATAAAATGTGTTACGTTACTATATTTTTTTGACCTTTCATAATCGTTATGATCAATGGAAGAGGTGAGAATAATAACTGGCCATGGTTGCCCCATCTTTTCATACTCTTTCAAAAAGTCCCACCCGGAGCGACCTGCAAAATTTAAATCCAGAAAAATCTTTCGTTTCAGATTCGGGTTCTCCTTTATATATTTCAGTGCATCATCAATATCGTCAAAGGAATGAACAGGTAAGCTCGGCATCACATTTTTAATAATCAATCCATTCAATTTATTTACCAAATGATCATCATCCACTAAACAAATCTCTTCTATAGCCTGGTTTAATAAATATTTATTCAATGAAATACTACTAGAGGAAGCAAAGTTAATCTGATCATTGAGTTTATATATCGCATCATTCATCAGGTTCGCCGATTTTTCTACTTCTGCAAAAATTTGTGAATAACTATACACGGTATTATCCTGAAACTTAGCTGTTTGTATAAGTTGTAAGATCTTAGAAAATTCATGTCGCAATTCGTGAGAAGTAATAAATGAAATTTTCTTCAAATGTGCCATTTGTTCTTGTACTTCTTTTTCGGATACTTTCTTAAGTGTAATATCTTTCTGGATAGTTATGTAGCCTGTAACATTACCATCTTTATCATAAATGGTTTCAATCATAATATCGAGCCACAGCTTTGACCCGC
Source organism: uncultured Flavihumibacter sp. (assembly GCA_902168225.1). Classification (GTDB taxonomy): domain Bacteria; phylum Bacteroidota; class Bacteroidia; order Chitinophagales; family Chitinophagaceae; genus Sediminibacterium. The sequence continues at coordinate 21,135 of CABHOW010000161.1, forward strand.
TTTTGGTATAATAAAGAACCTCAGTTCTGATACCCCTACCTTGTTCAATTACACGTTTAATCTTCTGCAATGTTTCTTTGTTTGTTTCAGGTCCTCTTAAAAAACTTCCTGGCTGTTTGCCTACCACCTCACGCATACTATATCCGGTAACTTTCACGAATGCATCGTTTACCCAGGTAACTTGATTATCGGGGTTTGTAAGGATCACAATGCTACTGATCTTTTGTGCGATCTTTGTAAATTTTCCAAATTCAATTTTGGTATTTTCCATCAACTCCTGTTGCCTTTTAATTTGCAATTGAGCCTCTTTTACAGGAGTAGTGTCTAAACAAGTTCCGGTATACCCTAAAAATTCACCCAACTGATTATATAATGGGTTCCCTTTAATAGTTAGCCATCGGTAACTACCATCTCTTTTACGAAATCTAAAAGTAATGGCATAAAAAATTTGTTTTTGAAAAGCTGCTTTACGTTCCTCCATAACTGCTTCCAAATCTTCCGGATGAACTGCTTGCAACCAACCAACACCAAGTTCATCATCTAGCTCATTACCGGTGAAATTAAGCCAAGCTTTATTTACAAAAATAATATGATGCGCTTCGTCTGCTAACCACATCATATCCGGCATCTGGTTGGCAATATCCCTAAACCATTCACTCCGATAACCTTCTTCAATAGATAGCTTTTTTTGTTTTGGTCTTTCCGTTCCATTATGTATAACAGTTAACCCGCTTTCTTTCCCGATTTGTAATACACCAAGTATACTTCCTTTTTTATCACGTATTAAACTTAATTCATAAATAACACGAGAGGATTGATTAGACCCTTGCAAAGATTTATATTGAAGGGATACCGTATTAGATTGTCCGTGAGTACATTCACGAATGCCCTGTTTAAACTGAACAAAATCATCTGTATTCACAAGTGCATCAAAATTTATATCTAACATAGATTCTCCAAGGATTTGACACCGCCTTTGAAAGGCTTCATTGGTAAACGTAATATTACCTTGTACATCAGTTGTAATGATATAATGATTATTAGAGTGAATTATGGAAGCAATTTTTTTATCTATATTGTAGGGATATCGCATGAGCAGCATTTTTAGTTTAACATTCAAAAGAAAAAAAATTTAGTCCAAGTATTTTAAATTTATCACTTCATCAATTACAGTTGTTAACATTAAAAAATCTTTTGATTTATCCAGGAAATAATTAGCCCCTAGTTCTAAACAAGCTAATCGATAATCTGAAATCGTATTATTAGTAAGCATGATGATCACAGGTTTAACTTTATGCTTCTCTCTGATCTTTTTTAATACCTCTATTCCGCTGAAATCGGGTAGGTTGATATCAAGTATCACAATATCCGGAAGCTTAGCTGCCACTAAAGCTAAGCCTTGCTCAGCATTTACGGCTGAACGAATAGAACTATCGGGGGCATACTCATTAATGAGTGCGGCTAACCTATCTAAAATAAAATGAGCATCATCCACGATAAGAATTTGTAATGAGCGAGTAATCATTTGTATCATTCGGAGAACAAGGTAATACAGGCATAAAAAAAGCTTTGTAGACCGCTCTACAAAGCTTGTGTAGTTACCCCACTACAATATGTTACATATTAAAAAAGTTTATGCTCAATGGCATACTTTACTAAATCTGCATTATTACGGATATTCATTTTATCCATAATTCGAGACCTATAAGTACTGATAGTATTCACATTTAAAGACAAACATTCGCCTATTTCTGAGATAGACTTTCCTTCTACGATCATGCGTAATACTTCATACTCCCTGTCTGATAAGTTTTCATGCGGTAATTTGGTGCCGTCATTTTCTAGAGATCCGGCTAATACTTCCGCTACCCTATTCGTAATATATTTTCGCCCACGCAATATCTGTTGTACAGCTGTAACCAGTTCATAAGGGGCACTTTCTTTGGTTAAATAACCGGAAGCACCTGCTTTAATCGCTCGAACTGCATATTGCTCCGGCGGATACATGCTTAACATCAAAACAGGGGTATTAGGGGCATGCGTTTTGATCTGCTTCAATATCTCGATACCGGAATAGCCTGGCATACTTATATCAGAAATAATAATATCCCAACTTTCTTTTATGGCGCGCTTAAACAAATCTGCAGAATCTCCAACATCATGTATGGTGGCAAAAGGCAAAGATTCCAATAGAATTTTTTTTAGCCCTTCCCTAATCAGTGTATGGTCGTCTGCAATTAAAATTTTCATAGCAACTGCCATTATTGAGGAAATCAGCTGCTAAGATAAGAGAATTTATTTGTCTGCACCAACGGTGATAACAGATTTGAGCTCCTCAAAAAAAGTTTTAATGAAATCAAATGAAAGGGGCTTAGTAATGTAATCTATTACTACTTTATACCCTCTCGCTTTTTCACGATCCCTATTATCTATAGATGATGAGAGCACAATCACATTCGAAGCAGTAGAAAAGGCACTGTAATCGCTTAAAAAATCCCAGCCACCCCTGCCGGGAAAATTAATGTCGAGAAAAACAAGTGACTCATGAAGACTATCTACTTGCCTCAAATATGAAAGTGCTTCATCAATATCTAGAAAAACCTCTACCTGCATTTTAGGTAAAATGGCTTGTACAATTTTTTTATTTAATACGTTGGTAAGTACATCATCGTCAATAAAAACAATTCTTTTATAGCCGTTACCTTCTTTCCCAGTATCAAAAAAACCATCATTCTGATTAAACGAAAGCTTATGATTTAATTTAAAAATGGCTGAATTAATTAACTGAATCGATTTTTTGGCTTCAGAAATTAAGTCGAGCCGTTCAGCGTCGGTAATAAATCTATTATCAAGTAAATTTACGATCGATTGAATTTTAGCATATTCATGCCGCATTTCATGTGAGGTAATAAAAGAAAGTTCCTGTAATCTGGCCTTATATTTTTCAGTTTGTAATTCTGTATACTTCCGCTCGGTAATATCTTGCGATATACCCAATAAATAAATAACATTATCCCCTACCTTTTCAAAGACGAATAACCGGGTTTGGAAAAATAAATAATTACCATTCTTGGTTTTACAACGGGTTTCTACTTCCTGCATTTCATCAGTACCCATATTTAAACTATGCTTGAGTGCATTTTGTACTGCATCCCAGTCTTCCGGATGCGTAATAGATCGTAAAGAAATACAGCTAACCGCTTCACCGGATAACTCTTCAAACCCGAGTAATTCATTCAATACTTTATTTCGCACAATAAATTTTCGCTCTTTCACATCGTAAACAAAAACCATATCTGGTAATCTGTGAAAAACTGTTTCCAGCAAGGCATGCTGATTTACGCGCTTAGGGAAAAGGTTATTATCGGTATACATGGGTGTGATATTTATTTAAATATTGAATTGATGTAAGGTTCCATACCAAGAATGGAAATAAGAAAACAACCATAAAATAATATAGATAGTTACAATTAGTTTTATGATGAATACCCGAATATTATGTACGGAAAACACTTTTCCGAGAAATTCAGCTACCTGAAAAAAACTCAGTAAAGCGTAAGAAATAAGTAGATGCTTAAATGGCTCTTTCTGATTCATTCTTTATTTTCCTGAAGAATACGAAATACTATGCCACTAATACCAACATTGATTTTCAACACATTATGCATTTTTTATTTGTAGTGATTTTCACAATTTTGGGAGAGCTTTCCATTTTTGGGATTTTCTTACATTTTTTCTTTAGAAGTAGCACTACTTTGTAGTAAGCTAAAACAATTTTCAATGAAACCAACCAAGCCATTAAAGATTTTTATCCTGGAAGACGATCTCTGGTATGGTACTATGCTGGAACACTACTTAAGCTTAAATCCCGACTATCACGTTACAAGATTCGAAAACGAGAAAGAATTTTTTAACCGAATTCATGAGAACCCTGATGTAGTAACACTCGATTATACCTTAAGTGAGCAAAACGGAAATAAAGTGCTCAAAAAAATAAAAGCTACAAACCCGGATACTGAAGTTATCATGATATCCGGGCAAGAAGACATTGCTACTGCAGTAGAATTATTAAAACTTGGAGCGTTTGACTATATCGTAAAAGATGAGGATACCAAAGATAGGTTATGGAACACCCTCATTCATTTACAAGAAATAAAGGGTTTAAAAAAAGAAGTAGAAACACTGAAAGATGAATTGAAAAAAACCTACGATTTTTCTAAAGTAATTATAGGTCAAAGTGATGCCATAAAAAAAGTGTTCAGCTTAATTGAGAAAGCAACAAAAACAAATATTACAGTTTCTATAACAGGAGAAACAGGTACGGGCAAAGAAATGGTAGCAAAAGCCATACACTATAATTCTGCTCGTCAAAAAAACCCCTTTATTGCCATTAATGTAGCAGCCATTCCAAAAGATTTATTAGAAACAGAGTTATTTGGTCATGAAAAAGGCGCTTTTACAGGAGCTGTTGGCCGACGGATCGGAAAATTTGAAGAAGCTAATAAGGGTACTATCTTTTTAGATGAGATAGGAGAAATGGATATGCATTTGCAAGCAAAATTATTACGGGTATTACAAGAAAGAGAAATTACCAGAGTGGGAGGTAATGTATTGGTACCGATAGATGTACGCATCATCGTAGCCACCCATAGAGATTTACTGACAGAAGTAACAAACAAAACATTTAGAGAAGACCTGTATTATAGATTACTGGGGTTACCGATAGCATTACCTCCATTACGAGATCGGGGTAATGATATTCTTATTCTTGCCAAATACTTTATTCAAAGTTTTTGTACAGATAATAGGATGCAGCTAAAATCACTATCAACCGAAGCGCAGCAAAAATTAAAAAGCTATCATTATCCCGGGAATGTTAGGGAGCTAAAATCATTGATGGAGTTAGCAACCGTAATGAGTGATACACTAACGATCGAGGCAGCCGATATCAATCTAGAAACAGTTAATCATTTTGGGAACTTACTCCAAAAAGAAACTACTTTAAGAGAATATGAAACGCAGATTATACAGCATTTTTTGAACAAATATGACCAAGACGTAATGCTGGTATCAAAAAAGTTAGATATCGGTAAATCTACAATTTACAGAATGTTACAAAATGGTGAGGTAGCTGTTCGCTAATATGGAATCTTCTGCTACCATACAATTATTAGAAACAGCCTTAGAAATGGAAAGAGCTGCACGATACGCTGCAGAAAGAAAACTATTGGAAAAGCAAAAAGAATTAAATGCTTTAATAAGTAATGAAAAAAATATAAGTAGCTTCCCTTCCAATTTTTTTAACCCTCCCTTGCTCGATACAATCACCTCTCATCTACAAACAGGGATATTGGTAGAGAACGAAACAGGGTTGATCGTTACAGCAAATACTACTTTTTGCAATATCTTCGAAATAAATATTCCCCTTGCCAATATGATTGGTAATGATATTTTCCAAAAAAAGCTTTTCTCCCCTAATTTATTTGTTGATTATAATTATTTTTTACAAAAAACAAATGAGATACTCAATAATCGAATACCTGTTCATAGCGATATTCTTGAGCTGAAATCCGGAATCATTATTGAGCGCGATTATATACCCATCATTCAAGATGGGGATTATAAAGGTCATATTTGGTACTATCACAATACCACTGAAAAAAATAATTTCGAGAAAAGGATCCAAACCCAAAAAAAATTATATGAAAATATCTTGCAGGCTATGCCTGCCGATATTGCTGTTTTTAATCCTGAGCATGCCGATTTATTCTTAAATCCGATAGCCATTAAAGATGCAGCACTTAGAAAATGGGTAATTGAATGGTTGATCAGCAACCAGGAGGGGCAAAAAGACGTTATTAACTGGGAAGAAGAAAGCGCTTATAAATTACTTTTCAATCAAGTAATAAAGGAAAAGAAAACCGGATCTATTGAGGAAACCAGGGTGAATGAATTTGGTAAAGAAGAGTATTTTTTAAGGCATTTACACCCGGTTTTGAACGATAATAATGAGATCGCCATACTCATTGGTTACACCACAAACATAACAGAACGCGTAATAGCGGAAAAAGCCATTCTGAAAGCAAAAGCATTTACAGAAGAAATGGCGAAAGCCAAAGAGTTTTTCATGGCTAATATAAGCCATGAAATTAGAACCCCAATGAATGGCATCATGGGCCTGATACAATTATTACTTAAAACAAAACTCAACGGGAAACAAGAAAAACTCATTTCGTTGATGAACCATACAGCAGAAGAACTGATGGTTGTTGTAAATGATATTTTACAATTTGAAAAGATCAGTTTGGGAAAAGTAACGCTGGAAAATATAGTTTTTGACCCCATTCTTCAAATAACTAAAACGGTAAACACTTTTAGGCATAGGGCAAAAGAAAAGAAAATTTTTTTACGCATACAAAAACCAAAAGATAAAGATACCATAAATGTCATAGGCGACCCTCACCGACTTCATCAAATACTCACCAATTTAATTGCGAATGCTATCAAATTTACTTCGATAGGGGGTGTAACTATACAAATTCAAACAGCTGTAGAAAAAAATAAAATATTACTTACTATCCGGGTAAAGGATACCGGTACAGGTATACCGAAAGAAAAATTAAACTGTATTTTTTCACCTTTTGTTCAGGCAGATGATACAATAGCCAAACAATATGAAGGGACCGGTTTAGGGCTCAGCATCTGCAAAAATTTAATAGACCTGCATAAGGGGTCTATCACAGTATCTAGCGAAATTAATAAAGGAACAAATTTTGAAGTTACGATTCCTTACCTGCAAATAAGTAAGGATGCTATTCATCAAGTTTCGGGTAATACTAATTTGCCGGCTATAAACGGGAAAAAGATATTAATTGTAGAAGATGTTCCATTAAACACATTGATAGCGGAAGAATTCTTACAAAATCATGGGGCTATCACACAATGCGTTGATTCCGGACTTGCTGCCGTTAATGCCGTAGAAAAAGAAAATTTCGATTTGATACTCATGGATATTGCCATGTCTGAAATGGATGGTTTAACTGCAACCCGCATTATTCGTGGGCTACCGGATAAAAAGAAAGCCCAAATACCTATTATTGCATTATCTGCAAATGCATCAGATGTAGATAAGGAAGCTTATAGGGCAGCAGGAATGCAAGGATCTATTTCCAAACCATTTTCTGAGGAAAATCTCATCAATACGATTGCCAGTATTTGCAACATAGATACTACTCCGTTCCCTTATAACGCTACGATTCTCCAAAAAACAGGAAGAAGCAAAGCTGCCTTTGTTGAAAAGATGGTCTCTCTTTTCTTACTCACTGCACCATCAGACGTATCCCGCTTAAAGATAGCTATTCAAGAAAAAAATTGGACACTGGTTCATCAAATAGCTCATCGGATGAAATCCAGTTTCGATGGTATGGGCATAACATCCCTCAAATCTACCATTCGAGAGGTTGAAAATATAGCTAAAACAAATCCCGACCCGAATCGGTTACATGTTTTATTCAATAACATCGCTAAAGCCACCGAAAAAGTGGTCGAAGCATTATCTGCCGATTTCCCAAAAAGTACCGCTCTCCCAATCGAATAATTTTTTCCAAAAAATGGAAAAAAGGGACTTTTATTTAAATTTCAACTATCTGATATTCAAATAGTTAAGCGAAAATTGCATTTGGCATTTAATTCGTATACCTATTAACGATTCTATCACCCCGCCAGGAATCAGATTAAAAATATACGGATATATGGAAATTATTCACCTGGTATCGGGTAAATTAACTGGCAACACTGCTTTGGTAGCAGCAATTAACAATTTGGCTTCTGAACAGGTTAGGCTTGGGCATCAAGTTACCTTATGGGAAATTTCAGAAGAAGCGAACGATTATTTTCAGCTAAAATCTTACAAAACGGTACTATTCCCGGCAAAGCCTTTTATTTGGACTACAACCAATGCCATTGCTTCAGCCATTCAAAAACTACACCCCGGAATTATTGTTCATATACATGGGAGTTTTGTTCCTATTTATTTTACTATAGCTTATCATTTGCGAAAAATGAATATCCCATTTGTATACACCACTTATGGTATGTATCAAAAAGAAGAAATTAAAACACATGGCTTCTTACGGCAATTATACTTCCAACTTTTTGAGCAAATGTTGATACGATGGTCGTCTGCCTTACATATTACAGGTGCCAATGAAAAAGAAATCTTAGCCCAAACACAAACAGATGTAAACAAAAAACTGGTTCTTATACCCAATGGGTTAACCAATGAAAACAGATTTATACCTCCGAAAATAAAGCGCACAGATGAGCCTGTTTTTGGATTCTGCGGTCGGTTAGATATTCATGCCAAAGGTTTGGATATTTTATTACGCGGCTTTGCAGAATATAAATTAAAGTATTTTGAAAAAGGAGTGCTTTGGATTATTGGAGATGGAGAAGGCAAAGAACCATTATATGAACTAGCCAATGAATTAGGTATTCGTTCCTTTATATCTTTTAAAGGAAATGTGTACGGTCTTAGAAAATTCGAGATGATCAGTAAAATTGATGTATTTGTAAGACCTTCCAGAGTTGAACATTTTCCCTCCGCTATATTAGAAGCTGCTTCCTCTTCTGTACCAAGCATTGTATCAAGTGCCACTAATATGGGCGAGTATATCACACAATATGATGCAGGATATGTATTAGGTGAAAACACACCCAACGCATTAGCAAAATTATTTCTGAAAGCTTATCAAGACATTAAAAATTATCGATGGGATCATAAAAGACGGAATGCTTTTAGGATGGTAAATGAAAAATTTCAATGGAGTCGTATAGCTGAGGAGCATATCCATGTTTATGAAAAAGTACTAGATCACCAAGCCGCTTAGCATAAGATATGTATACCATGAGCTTTATTCCCCGCAGAGAATGGTTAGAAACCCATTGCAAACATGAGCCTGTACAACAAAAAGATTCTATCCATTACCCGTTTCTCTATGGTCGGTATGCTTTTACACAAACAAGTATCGAACCTGAGAACGACATCCATATTCTACTCGATTTATTTGAGCGGTTTACTTATTTCCCTTTAGTTATAAGTGGTAATTGGTATGCCAATAGTTATGCCGAAGCCTTATATATCAAATACAATTTATTTCAATCTGTACATTTACTAGATACGGTAATGCCCGAACGAGTTTTGAATATGCTTCGTTCCAACTGCTATGTATATATTGAACCTAATCATATTGCCGCGAAGAACACCGCACTGGCAGAATCGATGTACTTACAACTCCCTACCATTGCCTATGCCAGCGAAACCAATATGCAAATTACCAATCATAAAGCTATGTATTACAAAACACCTGCTGAGTTACTTGCAGCGCTTCAATCACTTCACCCGGCTAAAGCGAGCAAATTGGGTCATACAATGAAAAAAGTAATAGAAGAAAAATTGAATGAAACTATACCACCAATAAGCTACAACCGCGAAGATCGGCATGATCTACTCTCCCAAAAACCTCAAAACTACCATCCGAATAAACCTTACCCATATCTTGAGTAGCAATAAATGAACAACTGTATACATTTGCTAAATCTATTATTTGCAATAACCCTTCTCCATACTCCCTCACTTCAAAAGGATCGTCTTCCGTTCTTACGAGTACCTTCATCCAGGGAGGACAATAATACCTGCCATCTTTTTTAGCATAAGCTTGGCTCATCAATTCAGTCATACCATATTCCCCATGTATATGTTCCACCCCAAAGCCGTCCTGTAAACGCTTGTGTAATTCTTTTCTTGTGAGTTCTTTGCCCCTTCCCTTCATACCACCTGTTTCAACAATAATGGTATGATGTAATTGCTGAGGATTGGTAGCAACAAAATCGAGCAAGGCAAAAGTTACTCCAATGAGCATGGTAGGCTGTTTTTGTTCTTCTAAAGCTGCTAATGTATTAGCCAGCTCCGTATGATTATATAAGTAAAAACCACTGTCGGGGTGTGCCGACTTCTTTATCAAATGATCTGCCATATAAACCAATGACGAACCCGACCTTTCCAAATAAGCCGGTAATAACGCCAATATGCACCAGTTACGAATACTTCCATAGAAGTATTCGAATGCCTTCGTAAAACTTCGCTCATATAAACCTATATCCCTCACATAGTGCCGGCTATTTACAGTACCCGTAGTGCCGCTGCTTTCAAAAACGATGTCGGGTTCAAACGCTCCTGTTATCACTTTGTGCGTTTTAAAAAAAGACACAGGCAACGCCGGGATAGTGGTAATACTCTTATCAGGTAAAGGCATGGGTGTTAACCCTGTCCATGTGCGGTAAATAGGGTTATTCTCCAGTTGATAGCGGTATTGGTCATAGGCTAGTGAGGAAAAATCGCTATCCGTTGCCTGAAATATATTGTTAAGGTTTGCAAAAGCCACTTCCGCTAATTGTTGAGTTTTGTTTATTTTTGAATAGAAAGAAAGACTAATGAGAGCAAAAATATTAATACTGATTGCAATACCACTGTTTTTTTACGGTTGTAAGAAATCAACCTATACTTCAAAGCCACAAATCAGTTTACTACCCTTGAGTACGACCACACTAACGCAGGGTCAAATTTTGAAATTTGAAATAGAATTCACCGACAAGGAAGGAGATATTCAAGACACACTTTGGGTTCAGAAGGTATCCAGAACCTGCCCTACTACCCCAGGCGTACAATTTATCAGTCCAAATAAAATACCCGATTTTACCCCAACCCCTAATTTAAAGGGAACACTTGAAATTAGCTTTGTATATAATGCAAATGTAACAGGTATCCAGTCTATCGTAGGTTGCACCAATAGGAACGACACTTCTTTTTTTCGTTTTTGGATGAAAGATAAAGCGCAGAATAGAAGTGATACTATTTTTTCGCCCGATATCATTCTCATCAGATAATGCAGTATTGGCATAACTCAATACGTTTTATTTTTTTTGGTAATTATTTTTATGGTATATGTGCCGTTGCGCTGTCTATTGAAACAGCTTACCAACAAGCTATTCCTCTGAATAGTGTGCTTTCTTACTTGTTTATTTTTTCTATTACAGTATTGTATTATACACATGCCTATTTACATCATTCCTATACCGCCCCTCCCATCCACCATGAAAGGGCTAACTGGTATTATAAAAATAAAAAATGGGTGCTTGTTTCTCAGCTATCTCTTACTGGTATATGCTTTTTTTTAGTATTGATTTTTATATATGGATTACAACCTCATTTCAAATTTTTGCCTATTCAAACCTGGTTGCTTCTTTTGCTCGCCTTGATTGCATTGGGTTTATATTATGGGGGTTGGCATCCCGGCAAATCAGGCATCAGCTTACGCCATACCGGTTGGTTGAAACCAATAGTTATTGCTTTTGCCTGGGCTTGTTGTGTATCTTTTCTACCCATGGTTTTTTACGATCTACATAACAAAAGCAGTAAAACCTATTCTTTGGTTACCTTATTTTTATTTGTTAAAAATTGGCTTTACATCAGTGTATTATGTGTGCTTTTCGATATTAAAGATTACGCCACAGATGCTAACCAAGCACTTAAAACATATGTTGTGCAATATGGGCTCAGAAAAACAATTTTTAATTTTGTGATTCCTATTGCTGTTCTTGCACACTGTTTTCTTCTGCTAACAGCCTACACGAGGGGCTTTCATGCAAGTAGAGTTATATTCAACACGATACCGTTTATTTTGTTAATAATTGTTGCTTGGTCGATGCATCGTCGTAAGTCGATTCTCTATTATCTTGCGGTAATTGACGGACTCATGCTGATAAAAGCCCTATGCGGCATCGCTGGCTCCCTTTTCTAAAAAAAATATTATGGCTACTACCAAAAAAACAAAAAGTACCGGCTCCAAACAAGTTACTACCCCTGCCTCCATGCAGTTTTTAAAAGATTATATTAATACCCCCTCTCCTGTTGGATTTGAAAGCGGCGGGCAAAAATTATGGCTTGATTATATTAAACCCTTTGTTGATACTATCTATACAGACCCTTATGGAACAGCTGTTGGGATTATTAACCCCGATGCACCCTTTAAAGTAGTGATAGAAGCACATGCCGATGAGATCAGCTGGTTTGTAAATTATATTAATGATCAAGGCCTTATCTACTTAAAGAGAAATGGAGGAGTTGATCATCAAATTGCACCGGCAAAAAGGGTATGGATACATGGTAAGAAAGGGCCGGTAAAAGCCGTTTTTGGGTGGCCTGCCATCCATACCCGTTTGAGTAATCCCGATCAAAAAGAACCGAATCCCAAAATTGAAAATCTATGTTTAGATTGCGGCGCAAGATCTAAGAAAGAAGTAGAGGCTTTGGGTATACATATAGGTTCGGTAGTAACATACGAAGAAGGTTATGAAGAACTGGCTTACGATTTTTTAATCGGAAGAGCATTTGATAATCGGGTAGGCGGCTTTATGATTGCAGAAGTTGCCAGGTTGTTAAAAGAGAATAAAAAGAAATTACCTTTCGGATTATACATTGTAAATGCTGTACAGGAGGAAATTGGATTACGCGGGGCTGAAATGATTGCACGCAGAATAAAACCCAATATTGCGATCATCACCGATGTTACACATGATACCAATACACCTATGATCAGTAAAATCATTGAAGGCGATATTCAATGCGGTAAAGGGCCTTCTTTAGCATATGCACCTGCCATTCATAATAAATTGTTGAAACTCGTTGAAGACGCCGCCGAAAAAAATAAGATACCTATTCAAATGCGTACACTTAGCAGAAGTACCGGTACCGATACCGATAGTTTCGCGTATGCAAATGATGGATGCCCTTCCGTATTGATTTCTATCCCCTTACGATACATGCATACGACGGTTGAAATGCTACATAAAGATGATATCACAAATACAATCCGATTAATGTATGAAACACTATTAACCTTAAGTCCGAAAACAAACCTGAGCTACTTATAGGATATGTTATTAAAACGTGAATTTTAGACACGATATGGCAGGAAAAATGCCCTAAGTTTGCAATAATGAGTTATACAGAAAACAAGCAAATAAAGATCGCTATTCTCGATTTGTACGAAGGGCAGGCTAATCAGGGAATGCGTTGTATTCGAGAAATTATTAATCAATGGGGAGAAAACTGTTCGCTTGATGTACAGTATGAAGAGTTTGATGTTCGCCTCAAGCAACAATTACCTTCACTTGATTATGATATATTTATCTCTAGCGGCGGACCCGGATCTCCATTGGAAAGTGAGGGTAGCGAATGGGAAGAAAAATACTTTAATTGGATTGCGGAAGTAGAGGCATGGAATCATAAAGAACATCATTTACCAAAGAAATATATATTCTTTATTTGTCATAGTTTCCAATTAGCATCTCGTTATTTCAAGATCGGTAAGGTATGTAAAAGGGTATCAACTGCTTTTGGTGTATTCCCTATCCATATGTTAGAGGAAGGAAAAAACGAGACTGTTTTCGACGGGTTAAAAGATCCTTTTTATGCAGTAGACAGTAGAGATTTTCAAGTTATTGAGCCCGATATGGATCAGTTAGCTTATTTAGGGGGTACCATTTTAGCTATCGAGAAAGAAAGGCCGCATGTGCCGTATGAAAGGGCTATCATGAGTATCCGTTTTACAGATTACTTTATCGGTACCCAATTTCACCCTGAAGCAGATGCGGTAGGTATGGGTATGTATTTACAAAGAGAGGATAAAAAGAAAACGGTTATTGAAAATCACGGTGCAGAGAAATGGGCAAGCATGGTTAAGCACTTACAAGATCCGGATAAAATTATGTGGACCTACAATCATATTTTACCCAATTTCTTAAATCAAGCTGTTGGTGAATTGGTAACTTTCTAAAGCAAACCAATCCGTACAAAATGATTGGGGGTTTTCAAAATAGACTGGCAAAAAAACAGCAGAAATAAAAAAGTAAATGTTTGCCTCTTATTAGTTATTTTGATACAAAAATGTAGGCTATGGTTCCTGCTATCCGCTCGGTATATAATGGTGCTTTTACCCAAGCCAAATATGCGGCTTATTTGGATGAGCTCCATGCTAAGCACCCCGGTGCAATAGAATTCAGGGTTGCTGAAACGCCTATCTTTATTGATCGAAACTTTAAAAATAAAATACTTAACGCCTGTGAAGCTATTGTTGATGTAATAGTATCACCAAATTTTAATACCCTTACCGAGCGCGCCATACCTACAAACGTTAAAGTACCGGGGTACTCGGCACATACTCATTTTATTGCTTTCGATTTTGGTATTTGTAAAAACGAAGCGGGAGAACTAGAACCACAATTAATAGAGATGCAGGGTTTCCCTACCCTATTTGCTTATCAGATTTGGCATGAAGAAATTACCCGAAAACATTTTTATATACCTGATAATTATAGTGCTTATTTGAATGGGTTTACACCTGAAACTTATGCCGAACTTTTACAAGATATTATTCTCGGAAAGTACAATCGGGAAGAAGTCGTTTTGCTGGAGGTATTACCACATCAACAAAAAACAAGGATAGATTTTTATTGTACAACCGACTATATAGGTATACCTGTAGTTTGTTTAACTGAATTAATAAAAGAAGGTAATCAATTGTTTTATAAAAAAGGAGATCGCACCATTCAAATCAGGCGTATATACAACCGTATTATTTTTGATGATCTGCAACAGCAGGAGGCCGCCATACAAGAAAAAGGAAAAATTTTACAGGAAGATTTGGATGTTGAATGGGTGCCTCATCCCAACTGGTTTTATAGAATCAGCAAGTATACCTTACCCTTTATCAATCATCCTTATGTTCCTCTAACGCAGTTTTTGCATGAGATACAAACAATGCCCACCGATTTAGAAAACTATGTATTAAAACCTTTGTTTTCCTTTGCCGGACAAGGCGTTGTGATAGATGTTACCCCTGCCGATATTGCTGCGGTGAAAGATCCTGAAAATTGGATACTACAGAAAAAAGTAAATTATGCGGCAGCTGTTGAAACACCCGATGAGCCTGCGAAAGCAGAGATTCGTATTTTTTATTTTTGGGAAGAGGGTGCAAAACGCCCGGTGGCTACCAATAACTTAGCTCGCTTAAGTAAAGGTAAAATGATCGGTGTCAGATATAATAAAGATAAAGAATGGGTTGGAGGAAGTTTAGCCTACTTCGAATTATAATTTATTGTAACAAACTGATCAATACATTCAATTGGCTTACAGAATTAAATGCATGTAAAATAATTCTTAGTCTTTCTTCTCCTTTAGGCACTGTTGGATACAGTATGGGCCTTACATCCATACCTGCCTCTTGCAATTGAGCTGCCACTGCTTTAACAGCTGTATTACCCGGTATGATTACTCCCTGTATAGCTGTATTCGAATTAATTTTAGCATAACGAATAGGGGCTTGTTGAAAATGTTCTATTAAAAAAGCCAATTGAGCACGTTCGGCATCCATAGTAGGGAATAACTGATAACTAGATTTTATCGCAGCTATTGACTTCGAGGGTAAGGAGGTTGTATACATGAGGCTTCTGGAAAAGTTGATCAAATAGTTCCTTAGCTTATTACTGCCTAATACAATGGCACCATGGCAACCCAGTGCTTTACTAAAAGTATGCACACGTGCAAATATATCTTCTTCGCAATGATGCATCTGCACCAGTCCTTCCCCCCTTTCTCCAATAATACCGGTTGCATGCGCCTCATCAATGATTAAATGGGCATCATACCTTTTAGCTAAGCTAACGAGTTCATCTATATTACAACTATCCCCATCCATGCTAAATAAAGATTCCGTAATAATAAAGCAATTACCTCCGTTACGATGCTGCAATTTTTTTTCGATATCCTGTAGATCGTTATGTTTAAAAGCAAAAGCCTTTGCTCTTGAAAGAACGATACCATCCCTTAAAGACGCATGAGATAGCTGGTCGTATAAAATAGTATCCGATCTATCAGCAACAGCAGATAATAATCCAATATTTGCATCATATCCTGAATTAAAAATAATACCGGATTCGGCATTATGAAACGCTGCAATTATTTGTTCTGTTTCTTCAATCAAATCATAATTACCTGCTAATAATCTTGAACCCCCGGAACCCGATTGCAGTTTACCGTCAACTTGCTTCAATAAACCTTTGGTAGCAATCCCCAAATAATCATTGGAGCAGAAATCAACTCCTTCCTTTTTTTGAACAAGCGACCGCAATGCGTTTATGGCAGCCCGCTGATCCAATCTTTTTTCAAGAAAGCTATCGTTATACATGTTTCAAAACTACTTAAATCATCCTATCATTGCAGCAACAATCAATGTTTTATGTCATCATCCTTATCAACAGACACAAAAAATATTCTGGGACTTCATTTACCTACCGATCCTCGTTGGGTAAATCTTGCCTCTATATCGTTAGAAGCGATCCTCACAGATCATGCTTATTGTGAGCAAAAAGCAGCCTTAACATGCATCTCATTAATTCAACGCTATTCCGATAAAACTGAATTGGTTAGTGCCTTGGCACCTATTGTTACGGAAGAATGGGGTCATTTTAGACTGGTACTCGCCGAATTGGATAAGCGCGGTTTACTATTGGGTAAGCAACGAAAAGACCTTTATGTGAATAAGTTACTTGAGTTTCAAAAAAAGGGCGGACATATAAACGATCGGATGTTAGATCAGTTATTAACGATGGCGCTTATTGAAGCTCGAAGTTGTGAGCGTTTTAAAAGATTGAGTGAGGGTTTAGAAGACGCCTATCTAAGAAAATTCTATAGAAAATTTATGGAGAGTGAAGCAGGGCATTATACCCTCTTTATCAACTTAGCCGATACCTATTTACCTAAGCTAAAAGTTCGAAAGCGCTGGCAGGAATGGTTAAAGTATGAAATCGAAATCATGAAAGAAATAGAGCTAAGGGGAGATAGAATCCATTAAAAAATAAGCCCTCCAAAAATAGTGTGGAGGGCTTATATTATAGATATATACTATTCGTTATTCTTGTACTCTAAATTCTACGCGACGATTCAGTGCTTTTCCTTTTGCAGTTTTATTATCTGCAATTGGCTTAGTACTACCAAATCCATCAGTAATTAAACGCTCACCTGCAATTTTCTTACTGAATAAGTATGCTTTAACGGCATTTGCGCGCTTCAATGAAAGTGGCTTATTGATCTTATCAGAACCTGTATTATCAGTATGGCCATCAACATACAGTTTCAATGTAGGATAATCATTTAGCGCTTTCACTACTTTCTCTAACTCAACTTTAGAGGCTTTCGTTAGAATAGCTGTTCCGGTATTAAATAATATTTTTCTATTATCGAACTTATATTGAGCTGCTAATTCAGGGCAACCGAAGTTAGCTACAGTACCTTTTACGGTAGGACATTTATCTTCTTCATCGTTCACACCATCGCCATCTGTATCGGGGATAGGGCATCCTTGGTAACGTGCTAAGCCCGGAACAGTAGGACATTTATCTTCCTCATCGTTGATGCCATCTTTATCAGTATCAGGAATCGGGCATCCATGATATTTAGCAATACCCTTAACTGTAGGGCATTTATCTTCCTCATCATTGATACCATCACCATCTGTATCCGGGATAGGGCATCCTTGATATTTAGCAACACCCTTAACAGTAGGACATTTATCATCCTTGTCTAAAATGCCATCTCCATCAGTATCTTTCTCAACTACAGGTGGTGGAGGCGGTGGGGGGGGTGGTGCTACTACGATAGGTGTAGGCTTATCCTTCAATGGAGATACAATACCTATAGAATAAGCTAAGTGGTTTACGGCCAAATTAGAAACAGCCGGACGGAAATTAAACTGTGTATTTACAAAGGTTTCATTACCCAAATTGAACTGTAATCCCATACCCGCTGTTCCTTGAGCTGCAAAATAGGTTCCACCATACATGGAAGTACCAACTCCAAAAGCAAGGTAAGGAACAAGGACATACTTATCTGTTAATAGCTTAAGATGTATATTAGCATCTGCTTCCAACAAAAATTTATTGCTCGTTACAGGGGCTACACCGGATTTTGGGTAGAATGGGTATTGGGTAAATGTACCGCCTAACTGGCCTACAAAGTCAATATGATCTGTAAGACCTTCAACATATTGTAAAGCTATACCGGGGGTAGTTTCAGTAGTTTTAGCCCAGGTTTTGTTCTGTAAAACAGTTGAGAGAGAGTTTTTTGAGATGCGCTCCGCAGTGTACATGTCATTCAGGAAAAAAGACACACCCAAAGAAGGTCTTTTTTTATAACTCTCAGTAGTTTGGGCATGTGAGGCCGTAAGAAAACCAAGCGTTATTAAAGAAAACAGTAATTTCTTCATAAACAGATTTTTAGTAATTGGGGCAAAAATACATTGAGAAATTGGTTCTGAAAAATTATGGAATGTTTATCTTTTAATATTTTTTAAAGGAGTTTAGGCTTCTCAATCACCTCTAATTTCACTTTTGTAAGCCCTTTTTTAATAAAATCTAGCTCTTTAGCAGCTGCTCTGCTCAAGTCTATGACCCTACCCTTTTTTTTCATTTTCGGGTGCATACGGTCGTTTATCCGTACAATTACGGTTTTGTCATTACTTAAATTGGTTACCCTAACCCAAGTGTTGAGTTTAAGATTGTTACTGGCTGCAGTCATTTTTTTGTTGCGGAAAATCTCCCCCGTTGCTGTTCTGGTTCCATCGAGGTTGGCGCTATAAAAACTGGCAATTCCCGTTATTGGCTTAAGTGTTTTAATAAATATCAGCGAATCGGCACCCGCCAAACTATCTTTCTGGGCGCTGGTATCTAAACCAATAATTTTAATAGTGGTATCCCTTCCCATGCCGGTCGTATCTACTTGCGCCTGAATAGTTGTAGCAAAGTAGAAGCAAAAAAGGAATAGCAATAGCTTAATCATATAGTAATATTTTTTCATATCACTCGGTTAGCTGATGTAAAATACGGTTAAGAAACGACTTCTGCTATAGCCGAGGATAAATTTTGCCTGCTTAGCCAAATTTCATGCCACGAAGGGGCTTAAAGCATAACGCTCCAAAACATTTGCAAGTGGCTAATAATTAATTATTGATTATTAATTATTTAAATATTAAATAAATTCAATCTTTTCTACGGCACTCAAGTTCAAAGTACCATAAATATGAGGGAAATACTCATTTACAGAGTCGGCAAAATCGAATTTGAGTGGATACGCAAGTTTTTCAGGATTGATAGTAAGCTTCACAAGGTCGGTTCGACCTAGATAATACCGCTCCAATACCCCTGCCACTTGCTTAGCAGTACTGCAATGTATAAAACCTTCCTTCGCAATAGAATCTGCCTCATAATAACCTTTTACTTTAGCAAGTTCCCATTGTGCGGAACTGGTAATATGATAAATTGGCTCAGTATGCATGTATACCAATTATTTACGCGCAATTTGCTGCTCTCGAAGCAATAAATCGGTTAAAACAATAGCGGTTACGGCTTCCAAAACCACCGGAACGCGTAGCGCTATACATAGATCGTGACGCCCTTTTACTGAAAAATTTTCCACGGTTTGTGAATCCCAATTCCAGGAAGTCTGCTCTTTAGGTGTAGAAGAAGTCGGTTTTACTACAATTCTATACACCAATTCATTACCATTCGTGATTCCGCCTACAACTCCTCCTGAATGATTTGTTTTAGTAGTACCCGCATCATCTATTTGTGAATCGTTATGATCTGAGCCAAACATTTTTGCCGCAGCAAAGCCGGCTCCAAATTCTATGCCTTTGATGGCAGGGATAGAAAAAACAGCATGACTAATAACTGATTCTACAGAATCAAAAAAATGCTCCCCTAAACCTACAGGTAATCCACTTGTTTTGCTTTCAACAATACCTCCGATACTATCTTTTTGGTCGATAGCTTTTTGTAAGCCCTTATCTAGATCTTGTTCACCACCGATCTCTACAATAGTTGCTGTAGTAATAATATTTTTTTGGGCAATAATTTTCTTAGCAATCACTCCGGCAGCCACTAAACAGGCTGTTAATCTTCCGCTGAAATGCCCACCACCTCTATAATCTTCATGACCCCCATACTTAATATGTGCGGTAAAATCTGCATGTCCGGGTCGTGGAATAGACCTGTGCTTATCATAATCGCCACTACGGGTATTCTTATTTTCAAAAAAAATAGCTATGGGTGCACCGGTTGTTTTACCATTAAAAATGCCACTTTTAAAAATGGGTATATCATCTTCCTTTCTAGGGGTAGTTCCTTTTAGTATACCGCCTTTTCTTCTTTCCATATCTTCCTCAAAATCTGAGACGGCAATAGGAATACCTGCCGGACAACCATCTAACACAAAACCAACACTCTCACCGTGCGATTCACCGAAAATATGTATTCTAAATAGGG
>CABHOW010000162.1 GCA_902168225.1 uncultured Flavihumibacter sp.
GACGGCATACGAGATTTCTGCCTGTCTCGTGGGCTCGGAGATGTGTATAAGAGACAGGGCTTATGACCGTATTATAAAAGTTAGTCGAACCATAGCCGACCTGGCAGCGAGTGATGCTATTTTACCGGAGCATGTGGCGGAAGCTATAACCTACAGGAATCTTGATAGAGAAGGTTGGGGAGCGTGAAAGGCAAAAACCGGGGAAATGGCAAAGAGAAAAATAATGGCAAGCAATCTGAACTATACACTTAGTTCTGTATCGTTTTATAAGAAGGTGTGTTCCACTCTTCAGCAGATGTGTTCGTTTCGTTTTTTCCTTTAAAGATCCTGGAAAAAACCTCTCCAATGATCTGGGCGCCCGTTTTACGTACAATACGTATATCTAACCAGAAGTTGGCATTGCGTACATAAAAAGCATCAAACTGGTAACGGTGGAAAATACTTTCAAAATCTTTGGTAGGACCGCGATAGCCTTTGATTTGAGCTAAACCAGTGATACCGGGTTTTACCAGGTTTCTGAATTTATATCCATTAATAGCATTGGCGAATTTGTTACAATCAGCATACATATGTGGGCGTGGGCCTACAATGCTCATTTGTCCCATTAACACATTGAAGAATTGAGGAAACTCATCCAAACCGGTAACCCGTAAAAACCTGCCAATGCGGGTTATGCGTGGATCGTCATCAGTGGCCTGGCGTACATCTGCATCCCTATTAATGCACATGGTACGAAGCTTATAGCACCAAAATACCCGACCCAGAAAGCCAACGCGTTTTTGTTTAAAAAACACTGGCCCTTTTGAATCAAGTTTTATTAAAACCATTAAAATGGGGAGTAACCACGAAAGCAGCATTACAATGACCATCAGTGATGTCACTACATCGAAAATCCGCTTTGTAACGAAATATCCCTGCTTACGCTCTAAATAGAGCCTGAGAGACGGGGGATGTTCAGTAAAAAACTTTATTCTTTTATATACTAAATTTTCTTGTTGCTCTACCATAGCACAGGTATTTTGGTTCTTCCAGGATTTTAGTTAACGAATTTAATGCCTTATTAGTGCTTCACTTTAGCTTTAACTACACATTTAACATCTAAAACACCGAAATCACTTAAACCCCTAACAATTAAATGTTAAAACAAAAGGTTTTTAATTATTAAAACCCCACCATTGACAACGCAAAGCTAAGAAAGGTTGCACCAAAAAAGGTTTAAAATAATTTTCCCTTTTTTATTGAGCCTGAGGCCTTCACGAATTTTGACGAAATCAACACACTTATGTGCTAAAACAGCACAGTTATTGCTCAATTAACACACTTTATTAATTATTTATGCTTTTTTCGAAGCAACGATTTAAGGCATTTTTGCAGTCCATTAGTACATAAATGTTTAAAAATGCGTTTACATTTGCGTTATTTATCAAAAAATCACAGTCATTTGAAGGTTAGATTTCGCATAACCCTTTATTAGAAATGAAATCTTATCTGCCAAAAATTGATTTTTACCTGTTAATACCCTTTTACAATAACCTACCAGGGCTGCTTCACTCGCTACAGAGCGTGCAATATGATGCAGATAAGTACACAGTGGTGATTGTTGATGACGGTAGCAGAGAGCCTATTACCCTTGCTGATATATACAAAGAAATTTCACGCGACGTTTCTATTGAAATAATTCAATTGCCTTGTAATAAAGGAATTACAATAGCATTAAACACCGGGCTGCAATGGATAAAAAAGCAAAACAATGCTCGTTTTATTGCTCGGCTCGATTGTGGGGATACCTGTTCGGCAGACCGGTTCTACAAACAGGTTGATTTTTTAGATCAGCACCCCCGGATCAACCTGGTGGGCAGCTGGTGTATATTCAAGGACCACCATTCAAATGCGGCCTACAGGTATATTACCCCTACCCGGCATAAAAAAATAAAAAGGGGTATGCATTTTCGAAATATTTTCATCCATCCTACTGTAATGTGGCGCTGCGATGCGATGACAAATAATGAGCTTTATCCAGATACCTACCCCGATGCAGAAGATTATGGCTTTTTTTACAGGTTTCTGCAACAGGGTGAAACTGCTATAATTCCGGAATTTTTGGTTACCTGCGAAATAAACCACAAGGGCATTTCACTGAGTTCCAGAAAAAAGCAACTAAATAGCCGTATTAAAGTGGTAAAGGAATACGGAAGAAATAGGGTTTTACGTTATTTGGGAGTTTTTAAGTTACGATTGCTACTAATTATACCATACAATATAATTTTTTCTATCAAAAAGTCATTGTATGGTGTATAAGCTGGTAAAAATTAATGCCATATGACCAATATTAGGAATTTATGTAAAATAAGTTCCATAAAGTATTGCAAATTTGCGGTTTACCATTAAATCCATTTAATTATGAAAATTGTACATGTGGCGGAGGCTTTTGCGGGAGGGATTGTAGTTTTGGTAAAATCCTTGGTTGAGAACCTACCTGAAGATGAGCATATTATTGTGCATGGCGAAAGAGCCCATGTAACAAGATTTACTGATATAAGAAAACAATTCGCAAGAACAAATGCCCGTTTTGTTCGTTGGCAATCAGCCCAACGGAGCATTTCTCCTGTTAAAGATTGGGCCGCTTTCTGGGAATTATACCGCATCTTAAAACGGTTGAAAAAACAGCACCAGATCGATGCTGTTCACCTGCATTCATCAAAAAGCGGGTTTATTGGCCGTATCGTTTGTAAGTTACTGAAGATCAACAATGTAATATATACCCCCAACGGTGCCCCGTTTTTAGTGGGTACCAGTAAATTCTCGAATTTTCTGTATAAGCAACTGGAACGCCTCGGCTATGGCTTTGGTGGTCAGGTAGTTTCCTGCTCGCCCAGCGAACAGGTAGAATATGAAAAAATAGGTATCCGGTCTATTACGATAAATAATGGCATTCCTTTCGACCGCATCAGTGGTTATGATATGGAACCTTCTAACAAAAAGTTCTGTATTGTTACCAGCGGCCGTATTATAAACCAAAAGAACCCCGCCCTCTTCAACAGCATCGCTCAATATTTTGAAGAGCTTAAACAATTTCAGTTTATCTGGATAGGCGACGGTCCTGAAAGAGGGTTATTAACTTCTTCAAATATAAAAATTACCGGTTGGTTACCTGGCGAGGAAGTAGCCCGCTTGATTTCCTCAGCCAGTGTGTATTTGTCAACTGCCAACTTTGAGGGCTTACCGTATGCGGTTCTCGAAGCCCTGGCACTCAAAAAACCCGTACTTCTCACAGACAGCGTAGGGAACCGTGATCTGGTTAAATCATGTTTGAACGGTGATTTGTTTAAACATCACGCTGAAGCAATAGTCAAATTGTTGCAATATTTTAACAATGCCAGCATGCTCAACATTATGGGAGAATATTCTGCCATGCACGGTAAAGAATCATTTAATGTAAATCATACCTTTACCCGGTATAAGGATTTATACGAGGGCAATCATATTGAAAATGATAAGTATTTGAAGCCGGCCTTGGTAAATGCTTAATTAAACTTGTATAACCATGGAGAAGCAATTGAATGGGGTAATGAGCCATGATGTGATCAGGCAGAACCTGGAACATATCAGAAGCTTTATTGAAATTGAGCTGGCCGAAAAAAAAGAAACCATAAAAGAACAGGCTGCAGAAATTGAAGAGTTAAAACAATTATTGCAAAAGAAAGATATTGCCATCGGCATGTTTGAAGCGAATACCCGTGAATTTCAGGAAACAGCGGAAGGTAACAGACAATTGATCAATAAGTTACTGGGCGACATAAGCCGCTTGCAGAATGATATTGATTGGTATAAAAGAACTTACGAAAAAAGAAGTATACTGGGCGTTTTGCGCGAAAAACTGGCCGCAGGTTTGGGAAAAAAGAAAAAATAAGGATCGCTGCTTCTTTTAATTGAAACAACCCTAAAAAAATTATTACCAAATACCTTAATCATCTTCCTGATGTTCCAACTTAACAAAAACCTTGCTACCCTCTACCAGGCTGTCCCGGCTCACTCTATTTATGCAAATACTGGCATAAATATTATGACTTATTAAATATTGAATGCCTCACACAATTAAGCTGTACCGGCTCTAACTCAATAAATTCGGTAGCATTATCTTTGGACTAATTGCTACAAATAAATTTTGTATGCTTCAATTTACGGGGGAAAGATTTATCCCATCGAAAGAATTACTTAACGATGAAATTGCCTTTGAGCACTTGCATCGCTATCATAGCATTATACCTTTTATTAAACAAAAAACGGTACTGGATATTGCGTGCGGAGAAGGGTATGGAACAGATTTGATAGCGAAATATGCACATAAAGTATATGGCGTAGACCTCGATCAATCCTGTATTAAATGGGCTACCGAGAAGTATGCCCCCTCAAATAATAATCTCGAATTCAAAACCGGTTCCGTAGATAACATTCCGGTGGCCAACAATTCCATAGATGTTGTAGTATCCTTTGAGACTATTGAACACGTTAATTCAGACATTCAGCAACGCTTCATGGCTGAAGTTAAAAGAGTGTTGAAACCCAATGGCATTTTGATCATTTCAACGCCCAATACGGCCAATTACTCAAACAGGTACGAGCATCACAACGAGTTTCATTTAAAAGAATTTCAGAAAGAGGAATTTCATGATTTCCTCAAAAGCCATTTCAGGCATACCTACCACTTTGAACAGGGGTACGAAATTGTAAGTACTATCACTGGTGAAGACATTGGCACAATAACAGAATTGCCTGTTCACAACTGGGAAAGAGACCTGAAAAAGGTAAACCGAAAATATCTGATCAGCATTGCCGGCAATGAAGAAATTACCGAAAGTCATCGTTTATCATCAGTTGTAATGCAGGTTGATAAAGACTACTTAGGCTTGATTGACTATATTGTTTCATTGCAGAAACAGGAAAAGGATCAACAGCAGGCAATTCAGAAAAAGGAAGAAAAAATAAAACAGCTTTCAATTGCGCTAACCGATACAGAAAATATCATACTTGATCAGAACTATAAGATCACAACACTTCAGCAACAGATAGATCAACTTAATGGCCGGCTATCAGAAATATATTCCTCCGATGGCTGGAAGCTGCTTTCTGTATATTACCGGTTCAAGAGCAAATTGATCCCCGAGGGCTCGGGCCGGCATAAAAAGCTTAAAAAACTGGTCAATAAACTCAGAAATAAGAAGGGCGATAATTTTGTGCCTACTGAGTTCACGCCACAGCCCCAGTACATAACCGAAGAAATTACGAATTTTGATATAATAACGTTCCCGCAGTACGACCAGCCCAAAGTATCGATCATTGTTCCAGCATACGACGGCTGGCAAATGAACTATAAGTGCCTTCGTTCTATTTTCAGACATACACAAGGTGTTAGTTACGAGGTGATCTTTGCCGACGACGGCTCATCTGATGAAACAGCAAATATTAAGGACTACATTAAG
>CABHOW010000163.1 GCA_902168225.1 uncultured Flavihumibacter sp.
GTTTTAGCCGTAGTGTTAAATTCTTTCCCATTATAGGTGGTATTATAGGTTTATTATTAACGGGAATTATTTATGGGGCACAAAGCTTTTGGGGTGAAAAGCTACCGTTACACCTTATGGCCGTGAGTATAATTCTAATTGAAATTATCATTATTGGCGGATTGCACTGTGACGGATTAATGGATACAGTAGATGGTGTTTTTTCGGGGAAATCTCGGGAAAGAATGTTAGAAATTATGAAGGATAGCAGAGTCGGCGCTTTTGGTGCTATGTCCTTCTGTCTGTTGATTGTAATGAAATATTCACTAATTTTAGACATTGAACCGATGTTGCTGCCGATAGCGATATTTGTAATGCCGATCATAGGTAGAACTGCTGTTGTCATGGCGATTACTCTGTACCCTTATGCTAGGGCTGATGGACTAGGTAAAGGACTTAGTCAATGCGAACATAAAAATACTCTTTATATAGCAGTTCTAATAGCAATTTTATTATTAGTTCCTTTCGGTAAACTTGTTTTACTTAGTAGTGGGGTAGCAATTGTTTTTGCCATCCTTGTTGCAGAATACGTCAGCAAACGTTTAGGCGGCTTAACAGGTGATGTATATGGGGCAGTTGTTGAACTAACAGAACTTGTAGCTCTAGTTGTGTTTCTTTTTTAGTTTTGATATGTAGTAATTCTAGCTTATTGGTTGCTTATTTAATAGTTATATCTTGCCATGTGTTATTGAACAGCTTAATACCTATAGAATATACTTTCTGTAAAGTGAAGAATTTTAAAGTAAGGAAGGGGTGGGGCATTGACTAAAGTAATATACGTTAGACATGGTCAAACTTCTTGGAATAAGGTAAAAAAGTACCAAGGGCATAGTGATATTCCCTTAAATGAAAAAGGATTAGAACAAGCCCAGCTTGTAGGAAAACGGCTTGCTAAGGAAAATATAAGTGCAGTGTATAGTAGTGATTTATCCCGGGCATCTCAGACAGCAAATATCATTGCCCGGTATCATAATTTGCCAGCAATAAAGATACAAGGATTTCGAGAAATCAATTTTGGTTTATGGGAAGGGTGTACTTATGCCGAAATTATGGCACTTTGGCCCGATGCGTTAACAAGTATGTATTCTTCCCCAGGAGCAATTAGTGCACCAGAAGGTGAAAGTTTTATGGATCTGAAACGGCGGGTGAAAAGTTCTTTAAGGCAGTGTATTAAGGCACATGAAGAGGAAACGATTGTGATTGTATCTCATGGAGGCACAATGAGAGTACTGCTTTGTGATGCATTGCAAATTAGTTTAGATAAGATGTGGTCTATCCGTCAAGATAGTACAGGAATTAATATCATCGAATACTTTAGTAACCAGCCCATTCTTTCATTGCTCAATGATACTTGTCATTTGAAATAAGGGAAATGGGACATTTTTTACCATCTACCCTACTATCTTGCTAACATACTCCTTACACATAGGAGAAAGGGTTTCCTTGTAGAACTACTGTGACAACTGAATAAATTGCCACCAAACAGGTGCCTCTTACGTAAAGAGGAGAATAGGGAAGTTCGGAAGGATTGTAAAAGATCCTTAAACGACGCGGTCGCGCCACTGTAATCGGGGAGATACTCTTACATATGCCACCAGGAAACTGGGAAGGCGTAAGGTTTTATGATCCGTAAGCCAGGAGACCTGCCTGTTATGGCTGTCATTTACCTCCGCGTAAGGGGTAATGCCAGAAGGACGGGTTTTTTTATAAAATACCTAGCCTTTTGGGCTAGGTATTTTTATATTTAAAAATGATATGAAAATAGAGGAGGAGTAAGTATGGATTTGGAAAAAAAGGTTGATGAGTTGCTGAACGGGGCAGCAAAACCTCGAGAAAGCTTGGGCTTACTAGAAAAATATTTAAAAAAAATCATCTTATCTTGGGGAAAGATCAATCCAGAAATGAAGCCTCATCATATAATCTTTGCAGCAGATAACGGTGTGGTAGAAGAGGGAACCGCTAATGATCCTATCGAAATTACTTATTTACAAACGAAAAACATGGCAGCGGGTCATGCCACGATCAGTTGTTTTTGTCGGCATAATCAAATACCGTATAGCGTAGTTGACGTTGGAATTAATAATAAATTAGAAGCTGGTATTAATCGTAAAGTTGCCTTAGGTACTAAAAACTTTATGAAAGAAGCAGCTATGAGTCAGGCTGAATTTGAGCAAGCTTGGAATGTGGGCAAAGAAATGGTTCAGCATTTGGTTGAGGAAGGTTATAACCTAATTTCTTTTGGTGAAATGGGAATTGGCAATACAACAACTTCATCAGCAGTGCTTCATGCCTTAACGGGAATGCTACCCGAATTTGTGGTAGGTTATGGGGCTGCCTTAAATGATAATGAATTATTAAAAAGAAAACGGAATGTGGTTGCAAAAGGGGTAGAACGTCATAAAGCCCAAATGAGTAATGTAAAAGATATTTTACGTTGTGTAGGAGGATTTGATATTGTTGCCATCTGCTCGGGCATGTTAGAGTGTGCAAGACTTAGGACACCCTTTGTAATTGATGGATTTATAACAGCAGTCGCCTATGCCTGCGC
>CABHOW010000164.1 GCA_902168225.1 uncultured Flavihumibacter sp.
ATTTATTAAAATATCTAATGTGCCTACTTTTGTAATAACTTGATTAACGCAGTTCTCAACTGATGGAGTTGAAGAAACATCTAACGCAAGTAGTTCAATATCCAGGCCTTCAGCTTCAATTCGTTTTTTTATGAGATCGCTTTTGTCCAAGTTTCGCATTGTTGCAAAAACCTTGTAGCCATTTTGTGCAAACAGAATAGAGGTTTCTAGCCCTAATCCTGTTGATGTTCCGGTTATTAATACATTTTTCTTCATTTGCTTATTGATTTTATCTGCTGCGCCGGCACACCTGCTACAATTGTATTATCCGGTACGTCTTTAGTTACAAGAGCACCTGCTGCAACAATAGCATTCTCGCCCACTGTAATTCCGGGTAAAATTGTAGCACCTGCACCAAGCCAAGCATTTCTTTTTATTAAAATAGAACCAAGTATAAGCGATTTTCTTTCCGTAGGGTTAATTGGATGATTTTCTGTTACGAGATTAACCCGTGGACCAATCAATACATCATCTTCAATTGTTATTCCTCCTAAATCCAAAAAGCTGCATGCATGATTTATAAAAACGTTTTTACCGATAGTAATATGGTGTCCAAAGTTTGTATAAAATGGGATAAAAATAGTAGTTGTCTTATCAATTTCTTTATTGATAATTTTACTTAGTCGATCTCTTATTTCGTCTGTATTTATAGATGTATTGAGTTCGGCTGTAAATCGTATTGTTTGTGAAACAACTTCCCATACTTTGGACATTTCCGGATCATTGTTGTCGATTTTACCTCCTTGCAACATTCTAAAGAAAATATCCTTTTTATTTATTGGCATATTACTAATGATGTTTTTAAATGATATAGAACGGTCAGGGCTTGGCGAAGGTTGCGGGGGATATATTGTGTCACTCGCTTGGTCATCCCGCCAAGGCGGGACTAATGCTGATAGGCGATATTCGTAAGCCCAATTTGCACAAAACAACATTTTGTAGGCAGTTGTTTTTATACATTACAGTCATATCCTAACTACTTTTTCCCTCCGTCTTTCAAAGCCTCCGATTCTCTTTGACGTTTGATAAGCAGGTCGTTGAGATATTTTGCTCTGTCGTTATTGTTTTTAGATTCAGCAATTATTGTTTTTAAAGCTGCAATTTGAGCTTCCAACAAAGCCTGTTCTTTTGATACTTTAACATCAGGCTGAACTCCTTTGCCTTCCCAATCGGTTTTTGTTATTGGGTTAATTGAATAACTGAATGGAATGCTTGCACTGAAATGTTCATTTAATCGGTAAGGACGAGTTCCATGTGCGCCGCCACCTGTAGTTTCTCCAATAACAGTTGCTCTTTTTTGCGCTTGCATATTGTAAGCAAAATCTTCTCCTGCTGAAAATGTACCGTTGCTAACCAAAATGAAAAGATTCTTACTTGCTAACTTCTTGCCTGGCACTACAGGTAAGGTCCAATATTGACGAATGGTATGTTCGTCATTATTAATTTGGTCAGTCATATGGGTTTCATCTGCAAAGAAATAACTTTCAATCAACACAACACCATCAGGTGCAAACCCATGATTGTCCCTCAAGTCAAGTATGATAGCATCTGTATTTGATAAGAATGCCATAGCGCCCGTGGCAGTTTCTTTTATCCAATCACCATTCCAAAAAGCATTCAATTTGAGATAACCAATATTGCCTTCTAAAATTTCTACTTTGCGAAATCCATAATTATCATTCTCGCCACGTTTTTTGAAATCATCAATCACTTGTTGTGTTGGTGGCTCACCCGGAACTTCGGGTGGAATCAATGTAGCGGAATAATCAACACCAAGATGCCCATCTTGGTTTATTGAGTGCAGATCGTCTGTCAATATTTTAGCAAAAACTTGTCCGTTACTGATGGTATCGTAAGCATGATTTTTTACCCGATTGCGAATACCCTCTGTCATTTTTTTTGCAACGTCGGGATATACATAATGACTTTCCAGTTTAGTACATAAGGAATCAATAATTGCTTTTTTTGTTGCCGAAGTCAATATTTGATTTTGGGCAGCTAACGATGTGCTGATTATTAAAAGAAATAGTACTAATTTGAAATATTGAAAATGTCGCATAGTTAATTTATTAGTTTAAGATGTCTCGGTATAGTTGCACACGACCTATCTGCATTTAAGCAGAGGTAGAATTTGGAAATATATTGCTGAAATTAGTTGAAAAAGTTGACTAGCGAAAAGAAGATAAATACTTACGATACTGTCAGCCGGATTTGCTTAAATGCCTTGTTAACGGTTCGTTGCTTATTTATGTTAACCTGTTCCTATCACTTTACTTCTCCGTTCTAATAAAACAGTGTCTCTCCAAACCCCATTCATTTTTCCAATTCGTTCCCTATATCCAATTATCCTAAACCCAAGTTTTTCGTGAATTTTTAGACTTGCGATATTTTCAGGAAAAATTCCTACCTGTAATGTTAAAAGTAGTTCATTTTCACTTGCAGCAATTAGTTTTTCAAGAAGTTTCTTGCCTATTCTATGTCCCCGATTTTTGTCTGATACGTAAACACTAACTTCAGCAACACCGGCATAAACACGGCGTCCTGAAACAGGTGTCAATACCTTGTTTGTAAATCTCAGAAACTTTTTCCCAGTCGTCTGCAGTCATAGTTCTAAAAATCATACCCATTCTCATGAATTAATTGTCAATTAGTTTATCGTGATTGTCTCTTAACAATGACCCCTATCTTTCAGGGCTTGCTACAGGTGTGGAATTAGAATTCCTTCTGCCCGGAACCGAAGCTGAACAACGATTTGCTCCTAATGGTTACAAAATTAAGCCACACATGCAGCAACCCCCATGTTGAAGCCGCTTTTTCTATCGACCAATACAAGCCCTAAAATTGTAATGGCGGTCCAACTACTTTCATATCGTGGTCAGCAAATATTTTAGCTCCTTGCTCTGGTGTTGGTGGAGAAGTTAGGTTGCCTAATGCTCTGAAAAAATCTTCCATTTTTCCGGATGGCTGAAAAAGAAAAAACATTTTTCCAATGTCGGTAAGTTGTGCAAAAGCATGAGGAACCGTTCTAGGTAAAAAAATAGTGTCTCCTGCTTTCAAGTTATGCCTGAGTTCACCAACTTGAAAAAGATATTCGCCTTGCACAATAAAAAATATTTCATCTTGATACGGATGAACATGTAGTGGCGGCCCTCCTTTTTCATTTCCGGTGTATTCAAAAACTGTTAAGTCTCCATTTGTGTCCTTTTGAGAAACCTTGATATCATTAGGGCTTTTCCCCCCCAATAATGTTTTTTCAGCAAACCTACCTTCGTTAGATTTTACCACAAAGCCTTTGTTAGGTCGATTTGCTTTTTGTGCTTGAACACTTTGTCCAATCAAGGCAGCAGGAGTAGCTGCCGCTGTGATTAATAAAAATTTCTTTCTTTCCATTATTGTATTATTTAAATTTATAATACAAATTTAAATGGATTAGAAAGTGGTTTGGTGGTAAGAAAACGACATTTTAATAAGTGTCCGATTCTCCAAATCTTCTTTCGGGAGACCCATTGTCAAGCATGTGAAAATTAGTTGGAGTTTGATTTGTAAGCTCCTTGTAGTCTTTTACCAAATGCTGATAATCGTAATAACCGCACCTTATTGCAATAGATAGCCAATCTAAATGTGGCCCCTTATTTTTCATTCTAAAAGCGTTTTCAAAACGAACAACTTTACTGAAATACCTTGGCGAAACACCCATGCGTTCTACAAATTTTCTTTCGTATTGTCGTAAACTTAAACATGATTCTTTGGCAAGCCATTCAACATTTAATACCTTACCTGTTCTCAAAATCAAATTACTTACTTGGTCTAACCTATGGAATTCTTTTACACCCCTATTTATTTGTTTTAATAAAAATGTTTCTACTACAACTACCATTTCATTAAAAGTGATGGCATCGTTTAGTTTATCGTTTACCTCTTTAATGTCCTTTGCAAAAATAGTTTCAGCATCAATATAGCAATTATTTAGTTGTTGAGATGGAATACCCGTTAAACGATATAGACCGCCTGGACTAAAAACAACTTGAAATACCAAAAAGTCTTTACCCACAAATCTGTTTGTTACTTCACTTTGCTGTCCAAATAAAACAGTTTTCAAGTTCTTAAGTTTCACTCCATTACTTACATATTCAACTGTTTCTGTATCTCGTGGATAGAAGCTTAAACAATGCTCTGGTCTTGGAGGGTAAGGCTTGAAAGGAATTTTTGAGATGTCGTCAAAAACGAAATGCACTACTCGATAGACTCGAACAAATTGAGATAAACTTGGACTTGGAGTAAATTCGGATAGTACCATGAAAAGTACGCGTTTATTAAATGTTAGGGTTTTTAGTTAAAATTGCCTACAACGGCTCAGGCTTTGCGAAGGTTGAGGAGAGTTTTATCGCTGTCTTGGTCATCCCGCCAAGGCGGACAAGAGCCCAACTTTTGCCTGTCCAATGTTGAGAATTCTTACGGGTCACCACTTTTTAAAATGCGTTAGAGCAGGACCTACTTTTTTGATTCCGTGTTCGTGCCTGAACTTATCCATTTCTTCTTCGGACATGTTTTTTGTTATGCCTTCACTAATTTTTTGAAACATTTCTTCCATCTTTCCGGCTGGTTGAAAGAACATCAATATTTTGGCTTCTCCCTCGCCGACTTTAGAAAAAGCATGAGGTACATTTCTTGGCCCAAATACCGTATCACCAGCTTTTGCGGTAAACGTTTCTTCACCTACTTTGAACAGAAATTCACCTTTAATGATGTACCAAAATTCGTCTTGGTTATAGTGCAAGTGAAACGAAGGTCCACCTTCTTTCACACGGGTGGTTTCAAAAACGCAAACGTCACCGTCACTGTCTTTTGTGGAAACTTTCGTATTAAACGTGTCTCCTTCAAAAAGGGAAATCGGCTTGTCAAAACGGTCTTTGCCAGCCTTTACCATGAAACCCTTATCTACTCTTTCTTTATAATATCTGGCAACTGCAGCGAATGGCGCAGTTACAAAACCTGTCGCTGCTAAACAGGTTTTTACAAATGCACTACGGTTCATAAAAAATGTTTATAAGTTTTTAGAAATTAATGAATGCTTCCATAAAGAAAAGCTATAAGATGAATAACTCACAACGTTTTTACGGCTTGGCTACGGTGGGGCATTTGAAAAACGTCTGCCCGACTCTTGTACAAATGTACAATAGAATTGCTAATGTTGAATTTACGACTGTCTGCCACACTATTGCCAAACCTATGTTATAGGGCGTTTTTGTCATTTTATTAGTCAATTAGGGAAAGTGTCAATTCTTGTGAGCCGTTTTTCCAAATGTCATTCCCTAAGTCTACTAGTTTTTGTTTGTCTTCTTCAACAACTTTGGCGAAAATATTGCAAGCATCCAAACCCCTTCCTTCACCGTAATAAATACCAAAACAATTAGCGGTCTTTGTTCTACTTGGCTTTGTTGGGCCGAAAACAACTTCACCAGGTTCAGTGAATATTGATGCGTTTTCTTGAATAATGTCGAGTTGAGGAACGTTGTCGATCCAAATTTCTTGACCCGAAATTCTTGCGTGATTAAAAATACGAGTAAATGGTAAAATACTTTGAAACGCTTCAGAAGTTATTGGTGCAACATCAAGATAAAATTCAAAATTTATATCTTGTCCATCTCGCGTTGTTATTTTAAATCCTCTCATGTTTAATCTCATCGTTGTTATTAAGTCTGTTTTTAGTCGCACGGAATGCCGAAAAGGTCAAGGTCTTGTACCCAGTATCGCTTTAAAGGTCCATTTTTTTCTTGCTTAAAAATGTACCGGGAAGGAAAAAAGCATTTCTGCTCTCCCTCGACTCTCTCCCAAAGAAAGTCGTCGCTGTAGGCGAAGAACATAGAACCGGCATGCCCGAAAACTTTTGTTGGAATTTTAGGCAAGTAGTCATAATCCCTTTTTGCTCTCCTTCTAACTGCACTATTTGTTTCTCCACATCTGCAAAATTTCCGTTGTATTCAATCTTAAGGAGTTTATCTGAACAAAGTATCGGCATACCATAATGAGTGGTATCGAAAGATGAAATGGTTAGGGCAATAAAGTTTGTTTTACATTCGTCCAAAGCTAATAGAACTTCGTTTATGGTAACTTTTGCAGCACCTTTGGTACCACACACAAAATAGGCAGGCGCAATATGCTGTTTTACCCTTTCGGAAAGGCTGTCAACTTTCAAAATCTTGTACAATCCACTCGTATCAACATAGCTGCTTCCAATTGGCATTAGGCTTCCGGGCTCGGGAAATTTCAGCTGATTGACCAATGTATCGAAAATAGTAGGTGGTGCTACATCTTTGTCGTGTAGAGGAATGACAATAGCCATTGTTTTTGGAGACAACTTGTAAACTGCAAAAAAGTTTATAGTTGAAAAATCACGCAAAGTGTCTGCCAATTTAATACTAGGGGCTGGCTTGCTTTGTAAGGGAGTAGGTACTGTGTTTCGCTTTTCCCTACACCCAAAAAGCAGGATAGTGATAAAAATTGCAGTTAGCGTTTTCATATACATAAAAGATTACTTAGCTTCAGCATCTTCAAGTTTATGAAGAATTTTAAGGATAAGTTCGTTTTGATTTTCTAAATGTTTTAAGATCATTTCAATTTCGTTTTCCGCTTTCTTATTTATTAAAAAATCTTGTTCTGCTCTTATTTCGGAGTGTTTTCCTTGTAAATTTTGTCCGATCATGATTAGAGGCATAAGAAATATTTGAATCACATTGGAAATAAATAACCATAGCACAAAACCGGGAAAGGGGTCGAATCTTAGTGAAGCTGGAGCAAGGGTATTCCAGGTCAGCCAAATAATAGTCCAAAGAAAAATAATAATAAAAAATCCCATACTACCAACGTGTATAGTAATCCATAAAGCTATTTCATCAAGCGTTGACAATTTTTCTTTGTGCCTATGATTAACATTATAAATTGGCTGATAGTGCTTCTTGATATCTTCTACTGATTGAATACTTTGATGCTTCATAAAAATTATATTGTTCAATAAATTATTTTTTCTAATCCCAGACAACTATTGCCCATTCGATTTTGTCTGGCAAAGTATAGCTTTTTATTTCTTCTTGTGTCAGCTTTTCTTTCAAATTTGCTTTTTGTAATTCGAGGATACCTTGAAGGTCAGTTACCGAATTTGCTATGTCAAAAGTAATCATTTGGATATCTCTTTAAAATGGCATGCAACGTTCGAGGCTAGCAGCAGGGCTGGTATTGTTGCTATGCCTGCCAGGCAACTGAAGCCAAATGAAAAACTAATGTTGAAGTTAACAACTAAAAGCCAAATAGAATTCGGTCAAGCCCGATATTAGTTGATAGTAATATGCCGCAGTTGCGGGATTATTCCGTCCCCTAACCTTGGGCAAACCTTTTCTTGTGCTACTTTATTTTTTACTACTGTCTATAAGTCGTCTATGATAATTAATTTGTCCTAAATGATAGTTTAAATGTGATATCAAACGCACTAAAGTGTACTCCATTTCTGTTGGCTTGTCCCATACTACTAATGGGAAATTTTCTTTCATTTGGCTTTCTGTGAGATTATCAAGTCCTGCTAAAACTACTTTTAATGTTTCGTCAATTTTATGTATTAGTTCTGCCTTTGAGATGTCTTTTGATGAAAATTCAAGTTCTCTCTTTCTTACATAACCTGTCTTAGCAAGCCCAATTCCAATATAGGCGTTCAAATTGCCAACTAAATGAAGGCACAAGTTGCCTGCCGAGTTTTTTACATCACCATCAACTTTCCAAATATTTGTTTCCGTCTCAAAAAGATTAATTTCTTCTTTTACCCGTTCCAAATCTCTTTTGAATAAAATTTTAAGTGTTTCTATCATGATAGTAAAATATAAAATTCTCCTTCTACTATTTTTACTGCTTCTATAAAAATACAAACTTTATCTCCCAATAATTCGGTAGTCATTGTCCCTTTTCAGTACGATGGATGAAAGGCACTAAATTTTAGGCTCGTCAAAATAGCACAGAACGTTCAGCGTTTTGTGAAGGTTGGGCTTTTGCAAAGCCGATGTTATACGGCTGAGATGCTGAACCTAGGAATAGAAGCTAAAGCAGATTTGAGTGCTTGATTTTCTTCCTCTATGTCGAAGTCGTCTTGTAACCCCAGCCAGAACTTAGCCGAGTTACCAAAATATTTAGAGAACCGTAAGGCAGTATCCGCAGTTACTCTTCGATTGCCTTTAATGATAGCAGAAATCCGTGGCTGAGGAATACCGGTGTCTTTGGAAAGCCTATACGCGGAAATGCCAAGTGGGAGAAGGAACTCCTCCAGTAAGATTTCGCCGGGATGGATATTTCTGAGCCGTTTCATTTGTTAACGTTTAGTGGTAATCTATGATTTCAACATCGGAAGCGTTACCTGACGCCCATTTGAAAATGATACGCCATTGGTTATTTATCCGGATTGAATAAAAATCTTTTAGATTTCCTTTTAGTTTCTCCAGCTTATTGGATGGAGGTATCTGCAAATCTGTGAGATTTTGGGAGTTGTTCAGCATTCTGAGCTTGCGCCTACCAATTTCCTGAATCTCGTTCGGTATTTTCTTTACTCTTTCACCGTCCCATATTTTCTGAGAGTCTTTAGAGCCGAATGAAAGAATCATGCCTGTAATTTTCGATACTTACGCCAAAGGTAAGTAAACTTCGAAAATTGAGAAAATAAATTTGTGCCGCATAACGTTAAAGTGTTTATGAAGTTGTGGTATTTGAAAACGTTAGTTTCAATTAACCACGAAAGCAAAATAGTGATTTAAAGCTGAATGCTTAATGTCCACCCACAATTTCATAAACATAATGTTAGCTGAGGTTTTTGTCCACCAATTTCATTACTTCTGAAAACACTTTCTCGGTGTCTCTAACGTAGTCAAGAATAGCGTCCGTGTACTTACTTTCTAATGTATATTTTTCTTTGATAAAGGACTTTGGTGTCGCCCATCCTCCACTTCTTATGTCTACATAGAAACCATTGTTCTTATCATTATTTGCTTTGTCAGCCCATAAGGCTATTTCATCATAGGTAACTTTTCTTTCTTCAAATCGCTTAACCAAGTCTTTAACCTTAAACCATGGCGAGAAGTCAGCCAATGTTTTTTGCTTTATTTCGTCAGGTATTTGGTCTATTATCCCTAAAAATTTGTCGAATACTTCCAAGTCTGTTTTGAACCTTTTGAGTTGAACCTCATGAACTGCTGCAATTCCTTTTAAATGGTCATGTTTGACTGTATGCTTTCTGAAAACTTCTTTGAAGTCGTTGATTTCTGTATTAGGATTATAATGCTTGATTAAAATGAAATTAGCTTTTACAGCCTCTTCGGCTGCTAATATATTGAGAGAACAAGCAATGCCATATTCGCCTTCTGCAAATGACAAATCAGCAATTTTCTTTAAACTCAATGAATTTTCTAAAGTAAGTTTAAAACCATCAATGTAAAAATCTGTATTGTCCATTTCGTTAAAGTAGCAGTCGTAAAATCTCAGCTAACGTCTATGGCTTTAAGCAGTTGGGGAAAGATCCTACGTCGCCCCTGGCTTGCCGTTGCTGAATAAATATACCAAAAGTTGAGAATATATTCTGCCGATGCTCAAAATTCCGTCAAGCTGGAACTGATGCTGGGATTTTTGCTGAAGCTGAATGACGCTATTCGTCAGCTCAATTGCTGCAATGCAATGTTAGTGGCAGCCCTCTGCGGTTGCTTAATTCGAGTTGATCGAAGAAATTACAGCAAGAACAATATCTGAGTATAACTCTTCGGAAAGCCTTTCGTAAATCTCAGACTCTATTTCAGAGTCAAAACCTAAATCATTCCACGATCCCATACCCCCAAAAACCCAAGCCATCCCCGCTGAAAATAAAAGCTGTCTTGTGGTAAGAGTATATATACTTGATGGAAGTAAATCTTTGTG
The DNA here is from genome assembly GCA_902168225.1 of uncultured Flavihumibacter sp. GTDB lineage: Bacteria > Bacteroidota > Bacteroidia > Chitinophagales > Chitinophagaceae > Sediminibacterium. The sequence goes on from CABHOW010000164.1 coordinate 9,979, forward strand.
ATAATAGTTTTCACTCGGATTTAAACTGTCAAGATTCAGTTCGGCTTTTGTGAATTGAGTTCCCCAATCTTCTAATTTTTGTTTGTATGCAAATGCTGCTATTTCACTTAAGGTTTTCTTGAGTTTATCTTTTATTTCTGATTGGTTAATCTGGCGGTTCTCTGTTGGCTGTCCTTTGACTATCTCTGCATAATTAACTGTCCAGATTTTTCTGTCCGGGTCGTTTTCATTTGTAACATCCCATCTGTTCACCCAAAAATTTGAATAATTTGGATAGATGGCTTCAATGTACCAGATTCCACCACCGCCAGAAAGTCCAGCTAACTTATGATCTTTTGAAAATGACTGATCTTTTGAAAATTCAAATGCTAGACGTAATTTCTGACATCCTCCTTTTTTTAGATGAGTAAACCATTCAATTGGATCAGTTGCGATTATTTTCTCTTTTCTTTTGAAGAAGAAAAATGGCTTATAAAATTCTCTGAAATCAACTCGATTGCAAAATTGGAAAACTGAGTTAATGGGGTAATAATTCAAAAGATTTGTACCGTTTTCTAAATAATCATTACCATACGCTGCAAGGGAAATGATTTGTACTAAATTTCCTGTCATTGTCTTTTTTATAGGGTTGCCACTAACGTTGCCGCACAGGCGAAGGTTGCACGGATAAATTTTTCGCTCGCTTGGCCATTCCGCCATAACGAGACTAAAGTCAAATTACTAAAGTTTGGTCATCCGCCAAGGAGGGACAACTGCTGATGGACCATTCGCCTAGGCGGACAAAAGCCCAACTTTTGCCTGTGCAATTTTAGCAGCTGTTTTCTATTCTTTTGTTCCCCAGACCTCATACGAACATACAATTCTGTCGGTTGCTGATTTTATATTTTTAACACTTACGGCATTAATAGATACTTGTGATTTTTGACTGGAAAAATTCGGAACTAGCTTAGTGCTATAAATAGAAAATATATTAGATAGGTTTGTAGAGTTACATAAATTAAAATCAACTTCGTCAATTTTAGAATATTTCGGAAGTATAATACTTTGGCTTCTATATTCTGGTCCTCCTTGAGCATTTTGTAAAATAGTTACGCCTTTACAATGTAAAATACCATCTACAACTTCACAAGTCGGTTTAATTTCTTGTGTGTTACAATTGTTTTTCACAGCTCGTATTGAACGTTTAAATATTACTTTATAAATCAAAGAATCTCTACTAATTGCAGGAGCACAGTCGCCGCAAGAAATTGGGATTGATAGCATGTATCTATAGTCAAGTATATTAGATATTTCCCATCCAAGAGATCCATATTTAGTTAAAAGGTTATCAAACTGTAAGTGTACAGAATCTTTTGTATCAGGGTATTGATGGTTTCTTGCTAAAAAAGGGCCAGTAGAATTTCCTTGTGAAAGGCGCACAAGGACTCCTGATATAGTTCGATATTCAAAAGCATTTTCACCTCTAGTTTGGTTATGAGTTTTTATTGACTGCCCAAACGAGGAAAAAGAAATTAGCAAGAATAGATGTGTAAGTTGGCTTTTATAGTTCATAGTAAACGGTTTAGAAATTAAATAGCTACCAACTGCCCAGGCTTTGCGGAGGGCGGGGGAGATGTTCCTTCTGCTGGCTTGGCCATCCCGCCACAGCGGGACTAAAGCTAAATTACTGAAGTTAGTTTGAAATACAAAAGCCGTTGGACGATACCCCAAAACCCAACTTTTGTCAAGCCCCATGTTGTTTGTAGCCACATTGTCAATAAGTTCTTTGTAATAAGTAAATTATGTATATTAATTAGTTTTAACTAAAATAAATTTTGCTGTATAGTAAAAATGTTTACTTTTACATCGAACTAGTGAAACCCCGAATGGGACGTAGCTGGTGGTTTAAAAGTATTTTGCCAGACGCTAAAACGTCTGGTTTTTTATTTATTTCTAGGATAGTAGACAAATCCAAATTCATTTTTTTTACTTGCATTTAGGTTTAGTTTTGGTTTAATTAAGTTAAGTAATTTTACTTCATCGCCATAATCTAAAACATCTAAAACTCTTTTGCTCCAATTCATTTTTTGATTTACTAATTGCTGTTTTGCGTATAGACTTACAACAAAACATATCATGTCTGCCAACTGTATTAGATAAGAGTCTTTTGAATTTTTAGGTAATGGGTCTTCAATTAGTTTTTCAATTTCCTTTCTGTAAGTGTCATAGTTAAACATTGATGGAATAAAATTAATTTTTTGAATTTGCCTTGTAGTTGAACGCATTTTGCTTACACGTCCTTCGTCGGTAATTATCATAAACCTATTATCTGGATTTATGTTTAAATCATTTTCAATTCTTTGAACGTTATATGTTAATGCATTTTTTAAAACATCGTAGTCCGGTCTATTTATATTATTTTTATTTATTACAACTGAAATTGTTTTAAAGTCTATAAGGTTAATGTATTTGAAAAAGTCAAAAACTAAGTTTTTTCTTGTTTTTTTATCGTACTTCCCATGATAAGGATGTTTGTCAGTTATAAACTCATTAGTGTGAAACTCTTGCTTTATTGGTAAGCTATATTGATTAAATAACTGCTTTCTAATCTCGTAAAGTCGTCGATAATTTTCTTTCCAAGATGAGTGATGAAAATATATACTCGTCAAAACAAATAGGTCAGATGATTTATTAGGATAACCGTCATCTCCACTTTCGTCAAAATAACTAATAAACATATTTTAATTATTCAGGGTCTTTTTAATGGTTATACATAACGGACAGGGCCTTGTGCAGGTTGGGAAATAGCGTTCCGTCTGCCCATAACCAAGTTGATGATTGCAATATTGCTGATGTTTTGCTCATTTGTCAAATTTATAACGTCAAGCTGGAACTGATACTAGAATTTTTGTTGAAGCTAAAAGACGCTATTCGTCAGCCCCAATTGCTACAATGCAATGTTGTGAGCAGCTTTATGAAATTAGGACTGATTGCCATTTCCCGGATTCAGCAAATTCTTTGATAACATCATTTCGATTGTTCAATAACTTAGTCATATACCTTATGAGAAATAATTTGTCAGCAATTTTTCCAAGTATCCCTAAAGGAGTTTTGAAATCAAACACATCTACCATTTTAACAACTCCATTGATGTTCTCAAAATAGTGATCATGTATGAAACATTTAAAAGCTCCTTTCACTTGTTCGTCTCTAAAATGATAAGGTCTGTCAAATTTTGTAATTTTAGATGTTAGTTTTTGTCGGATTCCGAAGTGTGTAGCTTCCCAAGTTACAGTTTCATTTAAATTAATTAGTCCATTTGTTTTTCCGGCTATCGCTTTTTCATTAGTTTCTGCAGTTGAAATTTGATGCAGGTCGATGCTTCTTGCTAAATCAAAGCATTTTTCAATGTCGGTTTTAATAAATGTTACTAATTCGATCTTGGGCATCGCATTCTTAAAGAGTTTAATAAATTGCATACAACGTTCGAGTATTTGCGAAGGCAGGGAATTCATTGCTTGTCCAGCCCGTTACAAATACCCATTTTAAAATATGTTGTTGAAGTTAAGTACTAAAACTGAACATTGAACGTCGAGCCCGAACTGTTGCTGATGTTTGCACATAGTTGATATTATAATGTCCAGCCCTGCTTTTGCAAATACTTTTGTTGTAGGCAGGCTTGGATGATTCTAACTTAAATCTTCATGTCAAAACAAGTTTGGATAAAAGTCCGATTCTAAGTCGCCTCTAAAATTCTTATCATTGAAGTCATCAGCGAAACTATCTATTTCATCGTCAAAGTATACAACATGGCTTTCGGTAAACTCTATTTCAGAATATTTATTTAAGCCCCAAAATTTTTCATTGTCATTTTTAATTTCAATTCTTTCAAAACCTTCTCCTTCTTTAAAATCATATCGCACTCTACGATATAATTTGTCTTCAAAGTCTTTATAATTTTTTGAGTCGTTTTTAAATTGAACAACTTCGTTAAAAAAAAGCCAACCAATTCCGATATTTCTATATCCTGGATGTTGAGTTGCTAGGATAATGTATATGTTTGTCAACCTCTCTTTAATTTCTGGAGAATATATATAGTATAGTTTGTAAGTTTCTTTGTCTTTAACTCTAACGACTTTCAAATCCTCTATAAAGACAAAATATTTGTCTTGTTTCAAATCAGGATAATCAACCCATACTTTAACTTCATACCCCTTAATATCCTTTTTTTGTGATTGAACAGTAAAGCCTATTTTTTCTCTTAACAAAGATTTTCGGCTATTTACATCTGACCAATTTGTCAATTTGTAGTCTGAAAATGATAAATCAAAAAAGTTTGCAAGTTCGCTACTGCTGTAAATTTCCTTTTTGTTTTTTTCCGCTGGTATTGAAAAAATAGTTGAGTGATTTCCTTGCAATACCCGTTGAATTTTTGAATCATAAATTAAAATACCTGCCATGAAATTGTTCAATTTGATTTCTTTTACAAATTCATTGGGACGAATTACAAATTGAATCACTTCAGAAACAAAAGCTTTCTTGTTTTCGTCACGCAACACCATTAAATATTTACGGTAGGGAAGCTCGTCAATTGAGGCAATGTCAATACTTCTGAATTTTTCAAAGGGAATTTCTACTGTCTTAGTTATTATTTTTTTCTTTTCGCTGCTGAAAAATGATGGGAAGTTCTGAATTGTAACTTCAAACTTAACTGATGGAAAACCTTTCGTTGACATATCTCTATGAAATGTTGGAGCAGAGGCTATGAAAGCTTTTTCATTTTCTGGTACTATGTGAAGCTCTTTCATTTTGTTCTATTCTGTTTTAAGAGGAGTGTCACCTTGCTTGCCTACAACACTTAAATATACGAACTCATAATGAATTTAAAGAGCCTGTTTCAACGTAAAATTTGTGCACTTTTGGGGGTTGATGTTCGTTTTTTTGGGTAGATGATAGGGTTGTCTATTCAAAAAAACGAACGAATTTTAGAAGTCTAATCTGTCTAATAGGCTCTCTATTCTACCTAACTCTTTCTTGCTCACATGCGTATATCGCATCGTAGTTTTGATACTATTATGTCCCAATAACTCCTGTATAATTCGAATATCGGTTCCCGCCTCCATCAGAGTCAATGCGTGACAACAGCCGATGAGCCTACCGACTAGGCGGGCAAAAGTCCGCCTTTTGCAAAGCCACTTGTTGTGCGCTTGTACTTCCTATTCGAATTTCAATGTAAAAATCAATATTTCATTAGTCTCTTTATTCCAAGTATTTTCGATAAGAAACATGTTAAGTGGACGTCCATTATTGTCTGAGCGAAGCTTTAACACGTGATTTATACTTAATAAAATTATTTTTTCGTATGATGGGCCTTCAAAGGCGGAAAAGCTATTTTCAGTAGTTACCTGTAAATGGTAAGAACAACGGTTACTTTTGGTGTCAGTAAAATATTTGATATGAAGTGAGTCCGTGGCTTTTAATGAACTTAGTCTCAATGAGATGATATTCTGGTTTCCTGCCTTATTAAACTCTTGAATTTTTTCTTTGTTTAAATAAACTTGCCAATAGTCAAGTGAAATTGGCTGACAATTTTTAAAAGTTACAGGATATAAGAATAAAACAAAAAGATAGTTTAGCATAAGAGTTTATTACTAAAGTTTGCATATCGCACAACGAACTCGCGTTTACTGAGTAAGGGAATAGTATTACTGCCTTAGTTTACACGCAAGTTGCTAGAGTAAATTAGCGAGAATTTTGAAATAAAACAAAGAGATTATTATAGAATTACAAATTACGGTATAAAACTGAGTTGCCCTTATCGCATAAACGCATTGTTGGGTGCAGCCTCAGTCATCTTTGCGGATTTCCCAACTTCCAGTACAAATATCTTCCAACCAATATTCGCCAATTGGTTCAATTTCCATTCTTAATTCCCATTGTCCAGCAAAAGTTTTTGTGTCTAGATGAAATTCTCCAGAATAAGCAACAATTGGATGCTGTTTGTTTTTGTCTTCTTTAGTATTCCCTATTTCGTCTAAGTAATAAAGGTGTGAATACTGTTTGATAAAGCTTATAAGGTCTCCGTCTATATAACCAACTACTTGAGCGATTTCGTAATTAGCGCCAATACCTTCAAGGTCAACAGACCTACCAGTAAATTGGCCGTTATTGAAACTATCAACAAAAAGTCTGAACTGAATTTTTTCACCAACTAAGTCCTCGCCGTACTCTGGCCCATAAGCAAAGTATCCTACCCATTGTCCAGTAAAATCTGTTAAGTTGTTCATAATATGTAGTGTTTGAGGTGGTTACACTGAACGACTAAGGCTTATCGCTGTGCATCAAGAGAGGTAAAGGTCTATATGGTCGTGTGTCTTAATAATCAAGATAATGTCGTCGAACAGATCTAGGTCCGCCCTACTCTTTTTCCAATTAACCCACTCAAGTTGTATGGGCTCTTCATATTCATGTCGGCCAAAGCCACCCCTAAGCAAGTCATTAAAGGCATTGAGATTACGGCCTATCTTCCAGTCAAGACCAAAAGTAAGTTTCACCTCCACCTCGTCGAAAAAACCGTTTAGGTCAGAGAAGTTGTTTCCGTCAATTACTAACTGCTGTTTCACCATAGGCTGTTACGGTATAGCGCACAACGTTTGAGCATTGAAGCAGTTGGGGAATGATTCCCGTCGCCCCTGGCTTACCGTTGCTGATAAATATACCAAAAGTTGAGAACATATTCTACTGCTGTTCAGAATTCTGTCAAGCTGAAACTAATGCTGGGATTTTTGCTAAAGATGAAAGACGCTATTCGTCGGCCCCAATTACTACAATGCAATGTTAGTGGCAGGCTTTTAACCACTTAAAATAATAGAGTGTTAATTTCGCCTAGTAGCGATAAGGTTTTTTCAAATCCAGTAATCGAAAGTGATATTTGTTTTTTATAATAGTCTGGCAAACTCTCTCTTAAAGTTTGTAGTCTTTCAATTGAGTCTCTATCATGTATTGTTTTTAAGTGTCTTTGTATATATTCTGTGTTAGTTGTTTGATAATGAACAATCTGTTTTCTTTTTTGATTTAGTTCTTTGTATTCAGTCTCTTTAAAATCTTTTAGCCAGATATAGTTTGGGCTAGCTTGTAAGTCAGCAGGTATGAAATCAAGTGAATTAGAAAAATAAATATTTTTACTTTTAAATTTTTCTGGATAAAATGTCGCAATTAGATCTCCAATTCTATCCCAATAGTTGTAAGTCTTTTGACTGACTATATCGGCGAACATACTATAACGTTTTGTTTCTAAATTTTGATTATTGGGAAATATTTCTTTGCCATTAAAAATAACACTATCCAATAAAGGATTATTTATAAAAGGTTTATACAAGTAAAGATGAGCGGTGAAATATATCATTTCGTCTGAGCAAGTAAATAAATCAGTTTGAAGTTCATAATAAAGAGACCCTAAATTTCTTTTAGCACCATTTTTATGAGTCACTTCATGAAACCATTCTAAAATATTTTTCCCATTTAATTCATAAGAGAGATCTATGCCACATAAAGAATTCAGATTCTCTTTTTTATAGATTTCCACTATTTCTTTTTGATAATTCCATATAACTGAAGATGTGTCCATATTTGTTGAGTTCAAAAAAGCTTGCCACTAACGGCTCGGGCTTTGCGAAGGTGGGGGGATATGTTCTATCGCTGGCTTGGCCGTAACTTTTCGTTGGTACGGACAAATTACTGAAGTTGGGTCAGAAATCCAATAGCCGATGGGCCAAGTACAAATGCCCAACTTTTGCAAAGCCGATGCTAGCGGTAGGCAGTTAGTATGATACACCCCAAGCCCGGTTACTACGGAGCGATTTCAATATGGAATAAGTAACTAATAAAATCGACAGTAAAGAGAGGAAATTCACCCATAATGGAAATTTCGCTAGTATCAAAATGAGAATCGCAATGATAAGATAAAGAGCATAATATTTTGGTCTCGTTACAAAACTAAAATTAGCCTTAGCAGAGTAGAGACGTCCAACCGGTACTATAAATGAATTATAAATCTCAAGATACTCCGTTATAGTTGAAGGCTCTATCTCTTCGAATGCATCAAGAAAGCTATTTAAATTATATAATACAAATTCTTTTTTGCTATTTGGGATAATCTTTTCGAAATGAGTAATGAAATTATCAATCGACTTTAGGTTTAAATATTTGTATTTGCTAGGACTAATACTATTTTTTATTTTTTCTAGTCTTATTTTAAGTTCAGAAATATTCTGTTCGATACTCATGATGATTTTTAAAGCTTACCGCTAACGGTCAGGGCTTTGCGAAGGTTGGACGGATATATTCTATCGCCTGCTTGGCCACTGAAGACTCAATTAGCTAAAGCCAAATTACTGAAGCTAGGTCAGTATTCCAAAAGCTGATTGGCGATATTCGTCAGCCCAACTTTTGCCAAGCCGATGTTGGGCGCAGTTATTCTTTTTTATCAACAACTTTAGAAAAGCTAAATTTACCGTCGTTTGAAATTTTGGCTGTTTTAAAGAGGACATTTCTTTTCATTTTACTTTCCTGTGGGCCTAAACTATCACATTGACAACTTCTAATTGAATCTGCTGAATAAATCGATAGGTCAGAATTTATTTTTATAATTTCAGTGCACGTATAGCAACAGTCAGAACCACACTGCCCAACACCTAAATAATCTTCGTTTATTTTCTTTCCATTCTTTGAGAATGTCACCAAATAGGGAACGTAATTTTCAGCAGGTACTAGACAAATAACATTAAATGATTGAGATGTGTCAGGTAAAAGTCCATAAGCGAATACTTTGTCCAATGAAGTGTCTTTGTATTGTGTGTTTAAAAATAGAGTATCATTTCCGTACAATAATGGCAAGTTATCAAGGTTTTGTAATTGAGGTAGTGAAATAGTTAGTGGTAAGGAGAGTACTTGAAACTTGGATATGAATTTTCTGAAATCCGATAAATTGGAATTTTCAGTTTGGTAAGTATTAATTTTTGAACTATCAGATGGAACTGTATTATGCTGATCATTATTGCAGCTAAATAATAATAGAAAACATAAGATAAAAAATAATCTATAATTCATACGGATCATTTATAATTGCTCACAACGTTCCAGCATTGAAGCAGTTGGGGAAAGATCTTCCGTCGCCCCGGCTTACTGTTGCTGAATGAAGTTACAAAAGTTCATGATATATTCTGCTGACGAATAGAATTCCCTCAAGCTGGAACTACTGCTGGGATTTTTGCTAAAGCTGAAAGACGCTATTCGTCAGCCCCAATTGCTGCAATGCAATGTTGTGCGCATGCCTTTATAGTAAGACATGAACTAGTAATATAAGCCCGTATCCAAGGATGAGCGAAAGAGCTATTTGAATATAGTTTAAACTCTCTTTTTTAGGTATGTTAACTACAATAACTTTTGTTCCTGCAACTCTGTCGCCGATTCTCCTAGTTGGGTTTACCAGAGTGACTATGACCTCAATTGGCCATAAAATGCAAAAAATATTTCGAACAAAGCACTGTAATGGGGATGCAACATTTTCGGTCTTTATATCTATTATTTGAAGTTTAAGAAGTCTCTTCGCAATACTTTGTCCATTGATACAGTCTTTGTTGAAATACAGAGCAAAACCAATCAGCTCAATGTACGTAGAAGCTGTCAATTCGGTTAGATTCTGAAATGAAGAAGTAGAAAAAGTTGAAATCATAAAAGGGATAGCGAATGCAGTCGCAATCATACACATTATGAAATGGTCAGCAAGCATTGATGTAAGTCTTTTTTTTGGTGTAAGATTATTGCTTTGTATTATTTCCATAGGGTAGTCTGTATAAGGTTGCGCACAACGTTCCCGCACAGGCGAAGGTTGGGGGGATATGTTCCTGTCGCTTGCTTGGCCACTAAAGCCTCGATTAGCTAAAGCCAAATTACTGAAGCTTGGTCAGAAATCCAACTGTTGATGGGCCAAGTACATTAGCCCATCTTTTGCTTGTGCAATGTTGGCTGCAGCCTTTTTACTTTAGGCGTTTAAAATATATTGTTGGTCTACCCTCCATAGATAATACTAAGACTGTTGGATTTAATACGTCAATTCGTGCGGTGTCGCTTCCCATAACCAAATGCAGATTATCTTTCAAAAGTTTATAGGGCACTACTGAATTATTTTCTTTTATGCCATTTGGTTGGTTTGACATCATTTTATTATCAATTCTAAAAGTAATTACCATCCCTTTGTTTGCTTTGTCCGCATCTGATATGAATTTATAAGCAGCGACAGTGTTGTCGTGGGCCATAAATTTCTGAAAAGCCCAGCGACCCAAAAGCATATCATTTTTAGATTGTGCATTTAGAGATGATCCAAAAACAATGGGTAGAAAAACTAAAAAATCAAAGCGTGCCATGCGTTTAGGGTTTAGTAAGGTTGCAGCCAACGGCTCGGGCTTTGCGTTGTTGCGGTATTTGAAATTATGTTATTAAATTAATTGTTTAGCTCAGTAAAGATAAAATGTTTATTGCTTTTTCCGTCGAACCGCAATAACGCAAATGCTCTGTTAGCGGCTACTCTTCGTCTGACAATATTCTGATAGAGCTTTGGTTATCATTTTTGATTTGTCGCCTAAGAATACAGCCTTTCGTAAATCGTTACAGATTTTTTCCTGCTCGTCATATGGTATTGGAACTTTATCCTTTGATGCGAGAACTGTCACCTCGCTATTTTTTGATATTGTCCTACTATTTGCAAATTGGTATTTTCTTATTCTTGCAAATGCTCTGTTTGATAATGCATACGACATAAACGGCTCAAACTGTAATGCTTTGTCAAAATCTGCAATGGCTTCGTCAAATTGAAAATTATTTAGCTTGACAGTCCCTCTTGAAAAATATGCTTCTGCATATGTGCTGTCAAGTTCAATGGCTTTGGAATAGTTTTTAATTGCACTTTTATAATCTTCTTCTTTGTTGCTTGCATGTCCTTTGCTCATCGCTTGATATATCTTTTCAAGTCGTTTATCAGGAGTTGTCTTTCCATTTTTTGTTATTTCAACAGCAAGAATTTTCCCTGTCGAATAATAAACAGTAGTTTCTCCGTCCATTACTCCATTTACAAAATTGCTTCTCTGTTTTAATTGTCCGTTGGGGAAATACATATCCCAAATTCCATTTTCTTTCCCGTTTACAAATTCTCCTTTTTGTTGCAAAGAACCATCTTCATAATATTCAATTTCAAAGCCATTTTCAATTCCATCCTTGTATTCTCTTTCAACAGATACTTTGCCATTTTGATAATACATTGTTCGGTGCCCGTTTACTTTCCCATTTAAGAATACTCCATCGCCTTGTTTTCTTCCACTGTAGTAATAGTCAATGAACCGTCCGCTATAAGGCATTCCATGAAAAAGAAAAACACCATTTTTTCTTTCCATTTGTTTTGAAGAAGGAATTTGTTTTAGGCTGTCTGGTCTATTGCGATATTCTTTTGTAAAAATAAATGTCACCCCATCAAATCTTCCATAGCCCAGACGATTTAAAGTGTCTTTATTTTTGATAACAGTAATGTCAGCAATATCGGTTTGCAATATTTCATTTCCTTCTTCTGGGTCATCAATAACTGGGATTGAGTCAACCACAAACATTATTTTGTCATTTGAATTTTGTCCAAATGAAATATTGTGTATGAAAAAGAATCCTGCGAAAAGTAAAATTATTTTATTCATAGTAGTGTGTCAAACAGAGTTGCAGCTAACGGTCAGGGCTTTGCGAAGGTTGGACGGATATATTCTGTCGCCTGCTTGGCCACTAAAGACTCGATTAACTAAAGCCAAATTACTGAAGCTTGGTCAGAATTCCTAAAGGCGATGGGCGATATTCGTCCGCCCAACTTTTGCAAATCTGTTGTTAGTGGCAGTACTTAGAGACTTGAACATAAAATGCTTTTAAATCCTGAAGATAATCAGTTTTAGTTCGCATGATTGTAGAATTAAGAGATTGTGTTACACATTTCTTGGAATTCCCCTCACAAGTCAGCATGAACTCGCCTGCAATTAATTGCGCCCATGAATCTGTTACAGATTTAGAATCTTGTAATTCTCCAGATTTTAGAAAAGCTATGAAATCATTAGAATTTCTTTCGAGAAATGATTTTAGTGATTCACCAATAGCTTCAGCGAGGGCTCCATCAGTTTTTTTACTAAGTCGTGCTGTTAAATACAGGTAGAATGGACGCGTTTTGAAATTTTTTGTTCTAAGGCTGTCTAAAATTGAAAGTGTTTTTTGATCGTCTGTAGCTTTGAATTTCCCCAAGTAAAAATCTTTAGCACCCTTTGAAACTTGTGGAAGATTTAAATAACTATCAGTTTTATTAAGATTTTGACCGACGATACACACAAAGGGTGTTAAAAGAAAAAGTAGAGAGAGAATAGTATTTCGCATAAGTGAAGATTAGAAAATTGCCACTAACGTTAGAGCATTGAGGCAGTTGGGAAAAGATCTTCCGTCACCCTTGGCTTACCGTTGCCGACTAAATATACCAAAAGTTGAGAACATATTCTGCTGATGATTAGAATTCCGTCAAGCTGGAACTGATGCCGGGATTTTTGCTGAAGCTGAATGACGCTATTCGTCAGCCCCAATTGCTACAATGCTTTGTTAGCTGCCGTTAATATTGATAAACGACCTTCCCTTGTTCGATAATATTTCCAGTGTTTGCGTCAATGTCTAAATACAAACAGCCATCACAATCATTTTTACATTCCCAAAAAAATTTGTCTACTGAACAGTTTAAAATAGGGTCTAAGTCTTTTCTTTTCATTCCATTCTTCACAGCAATCTCTATCGCATTGGTTCTTGTAATAGTCAATTTTTTATCTATAAATTGTCTAAATGCAGTCAAGTGAAAATTACGATAGTCGATAACTTTTAAGCTGGAATCAAAGTCAGCCCGAAACAAACTAAGTGTATCACCTTTGTGCAGAAAATCATAGAAAATTTGGTAGCTATTTGGCATTTGTGTTAAAGTGTCCTTTACACTTAGAACAACATTGCCGTATTCAAATCCTGTTGCTCGTATGTCAAAACTAAAGTAAGCGTAAAACTCCTTATCAGTAACCTTTGTCCTTAATAATTGCAGTGTCAAATGTAAACAACTGTCAAAATTTGATTGTAACTGCTTGTTTGCAGTTCGAAGTTTAATTGAAGTTGTCGCATGTTTTTGTTGTCCATCAGTCGAACAGCCAACTAAACAAAGCGTTATTAAGAATGAAAAAAGTAAATGTAGTTTCAATGTCCTTTTGTAAGTGAGATGCTTAATTAGAGTATTTCCATAATGGCAGCTAACGTTGAAGCATTAGCGAAGGTTGGCGGAAGAGTTCCTGTCGCTGGCTTGTCCGTCCCGCTATGGCGGTACTAAAGCCAAATTACTGAAGTTTGGTCATCCCGCCAAGGCGGGACAATAGCTGATGGGCCATTGCAGGTAGCTCAACTCAACTTGCGTAAAGCCTTTTGTTATGGGCTGTGTAAGTTAGCCTTGAAGTTTTATTAACTGCTCAATCATTTTAGGAAGAAATGTCTCCTTTATTACCCAAACAATAGAATAATCTATTCCGAAATAGTCGTGAACTATTCTGTTTCTAAAGCCTCGTATTTTATGCCAGTCAATGTCTGAGTGTGTCTCCTTAAAATCATCGGGTAATCTGTTCGCTGCTTCTCCTATAATTTCGAAATTTCTGATTACAGCATCTACTGTTTTTGAGTCAGCTGAAAATTGCTCCAAAGTGAAGCCAACTGTATAATCAAGTATTTTTTGTCCACTATCAAGGATATCGTCAATTAGCAGGTCTGTGGATCTTTTAGACATAAATGATATCTGATTCGATGGCTTGATAATATTTCTGCTTGATTCCGTTTCTAGAAACAAGATCGATTTTTCTTTTAAACTTCTGTTCAAGATAATCAGCCAAATCAATAAATTCTATTCCGATAGGCTTTGAAAAATCTACAATAATATCAATGTCGCTTGATGTTGGTGAAAAATCCTTATGCACAACTGATCCAAAAAGACCAATCGAGCTGATAGAATACTTTTCTATTAGCTCTGGTTTAAGTCTAATCAATAAATTTTTTATGGATTCTAACTGTGTCATACTTCAAAGATACGAAACCTAATAATACATAGCCTATAACGGCTCGGTATTTATGCAGGCAGGGCAATAGAGCCGAGTCAGCCGATAACCGAAGCTGAGTAAAGATACAAAGATGAATTTATTACTAATGTTCAATAGCGTTTCGTCGCGATGGGACTGAAGCTGAATAGCGATACTAAAGCCAAAGTGCGTAATGTCAGCCCTGATTGCATAAATACTTTTGTTGTGCGTTCGTGCTTCTTATCAACGTTTGTTTTGTTTATAATTTTTATTTAGTGTCATTAATTTGTGCTATTGCCTCGTCAACTGATAAGGCAGAGCTATCGTCATTTAATGCTACTTTTCGCTTTTTTATTTCCTTAAGCAATTCAATAATTTTATCGGAGATGCCAAACTGTTTGCCTTGAATTCCTAATTCTTTAATTGCTGTGATACCCTGTTTTGCAAATGCAGGATTTTCTACTCGTCCGGTGAGGCTTGCAAAACTCTCTATCATATTAAATCTTTGCGGAGGTACCAACGATAGAAATAAATTGTAAATATAATTCCATTGCTCATTTCCGCCGTAGGTAGAATAAAGTGTTAGTATAGCTTGAGAAATCTCATGCTTACTGTCATTTTCATATTGTTTAGCGAAACGTAATGCTGCTGAGGAGTCTATAAGTCCAATCGCTGCCAGTGATGCACCTTGAACCGCATAGGATTCAGTTTTTAAAGAATTCTCAAAAAGTGATAAGTCGTCATTTTTTCGAAGTTTACTCAAAAATGTAATGGCTGTTGCTCTTACCATATTATTTTTATCGCTGGTAGCAAGTTCCCTTACTATCGGGATAGTAGAATTTGCAATAGCTGCGTTAGTTATATCCAATGCATTTATCGCTTTAATTCTAAGTCCAAAATATTTATCTTTTAATGCAGCCAATATTATTTTTTGTCCATCATTTTCATTTTGCTTTCCAATTGCTGCTTCTATAGCTTCATAACGGTCGAGAAAAAGAGGAGCATTGAAATATTGAAAACTAAATTCAGCAAGCGGTTTATTATCAGTTTTCTTTGTAATTAATACTTTGTCAGCATCAACATTTACAAGATTTGGTTTTCTTGTTAATTTATAAGAAAGCGTATCAGCTTTGTCGGTCATCCAAGTTTTACGTCGCTCTATTTTATTGCCGTTATAAAAATCAATAGCAATAGGTAAAACAAATGCATTACCCTCTTGGGTTTGCTGTAAATATATAGTTTGAGTATTGGTATTTTCATTCCAGTTGTAGGAAATATTTAATTCTGGATGACCAGCTCCAAAATACCATTGATTAAAAAACCAGTTCAAATCCAAGCCACTGGCTTCTTCAAATGCCATGCGCAGCTGAGGTGTTTCTGCATTTTTAAATGCATTGTTTTTCAAGTAAATATTTAAGCCTTTATAAAAAGCATGCTTACCTAAATAATTTCTCAACATGTTTAAAATACAGCCGCCTTTTTGATAAGTTACACCATCAAAAACATCTTGTATTTCTTTGTATTGAAAACGAACAAGGGGTTCATTTTTTGCATTCTTGTTATCCAAGTATGCTTGTAAGCCTTCAAAATTGTGAGCGTCGGCAACATCTTTTCCGTATTTATTTTCCAGCCACAGATATTCTCCATAAACAGCTAACGATTCATTGAGTGTCAAATTACTCCAGCTTTCGCATGTTACGTAATCGCCAAACCATTGATGAAACAGTTCGTGAACAATTCCTGTGTTGTAATATCTATCTGC
This sequence comes from uncultured Flavihumibacter sp., assembly GCA_902168225.1. GTDB lineage: Bacteria > Bacteroidota > Bacteroidia > Chitinophagales > Chitinophagaceae > Sediminibacterium. The sequence continues at coordinate 25,882 of CABHOW010000164.1, forward strand.
CAGTTCCTTAGTTGTAGCTTGCGCTGGTTCGCCCATCATAGTTGCAGTGGTATTTTCCATTGCCCCGCTCACATAATCTCTTACAACAATCTGAGAATATTTATTCCATGGATAGTTTATCCCGAGAATATTCGAGAAAAAATCAATTGCTTCTGGCGTCTCTCCAAAAATTTCCTTTGCAAAAGGAGCATATTTGGGTTCTAAATAATAGCTAACTTCCTTTCCACGCCAATTGTCTTTATAGATTTTAAAATCGCCAACTGCCATCATGAATAAATACGGTGAATGGGGCAAATCCATTTTCCATGAGTCGGTTCTTGTCCCATCGGTGTTTTCTTTTTGAGAAATCAGTTTTCCATTTGATAATGTAACATATTTGTTTGGAACCGTCATTGAAATTTCCTCAGTTGTTTTTTGGTTTGGTTTATCAATGGTAGGAAACCAAACCGAGGAGCTTTCAGGTTCTCCTTCAGTCCATATTTCTGTAGGTTTATTCGTGTCTTTTCCGTCTGCATTTATAAAATACAAGCCCTTTTCGTTTTTCTTTCTATTTTTTAATTCAGTCGGTTTAGCGGTATAGTCAATGTAGATGATATATGTCTGGTTGCATGTATAAATTGTATCTAACAGGATGGCTAAATAAAAATTATCATAGCTGAATTTTAATGGTATTAACTTGTCATTTTTAAAAATCGAAACGTTGTGTATATCCATTCCCTTGGCATTAAGTCGTAACGAGTCAGTGGAGTAAAAATGAGGTTTAAGAGTTACCCATTCTTTTCCATATAAATATTTTTTTTGATAATCAAAGCGTATATCAAGTTTTGTATGAACGAGGTCGTTCACCTTTACGGGAGTTTCATGGTAAGAATTTGTTGTGGTTTGTGCCTTTATAGTAGTCAACAAAAAGCTCATGCAAAAAGGTATGGATAATATTAGCAATGTATGTCTCATAAACTCCTCTGATAATTTGAATAATTTTGAGTAATAGTTTAAAATTAAAACATTGGGAAAGCTACTACAAGAGATTTGGGGGAAAGGTAGAATTGTCGGCTTGAATGGTAAGATTAGGTAGAACAAAAATAGCTTGGCAAAGAACTATTATGAAATAAAAAACGAGACCCAGCATGACGCACAACGTTTGAGGCTTGCCGCAGGGCTGGAATTGTTGCTGTGTCAGCCCGACCACTGAAGCCGATTAAAATTACCTATGCTGAAGTTAACAACTAAAAGCCAAATTGAATTCGGTCATGCCCGATATTAGCCGATAGGGGCAAAACAGTCGATTGTTATTCCGTCAGCCAGCCTTGTGGCAAGCCTTTTGTTGCCTGCAGGCGTTTCTTAAGAAGACTACTTTTTAGTATTCACGATTGTCGCTAAAACAACTTTATCAATAAATGAATGAAGTAACTTTATTTCTGTTCTACCTCTGTTCTTTTCATTAAAGAAACAAGTAGTAGCGATAACCATATCAAGGTCTGGAATAATGCAGATAAGTTGCCCGCCTGCACCGCTTGCGATATATGCCTGGCGCCCATTTGTTTTTCTCCTCCACCAAAAATAACCATATCCATTGGGGTTTATCAAAGTTGGCCATTTATCTAAGGTTGCATGTTTAGCTAAGGATTCCTTTATCCATAAGTCTGAAATAATCTGTTTATCATTTGCCTTGCCATTTCTTAGGTATAAGAGCCCAAATCGTATTAAATCTTGCGTTGTCAAATACATTTCAGACGCACCAACATACCTGCCTGTCGGATCAGTGTCCCACTTTTTTAATATTACATTTATTGGGTTAAATAAAGTTGAGTTTGCATACTTCTTCAAATCTGTTTTAAGCACTTTGTCTAATACTGCTCCAAATATTGATGAAGCACCCGAACAATAATTAAATGTTTCTCCCGGATTGTGGCTAAAAGGCAAATCAAGCATAAATCTAACAGGGTCAGATGATGAAACATAGGCGTTGGCAAGCGGTCCAAAGTCATCCCACTCAAAACCAGTTTGCATTGTCAATATATTTTGTAAAGTCAGGGTTCTTCTTATTGAATCATCTTCGGATCTTGTTAATGCAAACCAGACATTTTCAGGATAAGATGAATGATTATATTCAGTTAAGATATTTAAGACAGGTGTATTTAAGTCGGGCAATTTCCCGTTGTCTTTAGCAATGCCGCCAATAGCAGAAATTATGCTCTTTGTGATTGATTTAATGTTGAATAATGTTGTGTCCGTGCCACCATGAAAATAATGTTCATAAACTAAAGTATCATGCCTTAAAACAGCAAATGACCCTAAACTTGGCACTGCTAAATTTATTTCTTTTTGAAAGGTTGGAAAGAAAGTCGGGTTGTATTCGGTTTTATTTGGTTTTCGATAAGGTAGTTTTTGGGTTAGCTGCGATTGAACTCTATTGGAAAAAGATATTAATATAATTACTAAAAAAAGAAATTTGTACATGAAGAAATTCTTGAAAATTATGAGTGCACTATAAGCATATTGTAAAGCTGCTTGATCAATTTTAGGATGTCAAATAAGTTTGCAGGTAACGTTCACGCATTTGCGTTGTGCGGTATTTGAAAATATATTGTTCAATAAATTGTTTAGTTCAGTAAAGATAAAATGTTCAGCCGCTTGTTTGTCGTCCAACCGTAATAACGCAAATGCTCTGTTGGCAGTAGTTTTATTCTAACATTAAGTTGTTGTCAAATGTCCAAGCTGCTTTAAAACTTCCATCGCTTCGTCAGCTTTGTTTGTTCCAATAAGAATTTTAGAGCCGTCTTGTGTTACAATTTGAATTCCTTTGTCGCCTGAAATATTGAAAGCCTTGTTTTTGCCAAGTCCACGAAGTCCCCATCCGCCAAACTCACCAATTGCATTATATTGTGTAACAAATGATTGATTGATTTTGTCCCACGGATAATATTTGAAAGTCCATTGAAATGGAAAAAGCCTAACATAAATTCCATCTGATTTGATGTTTGTATCAAGTCGAAAATTGAGAAACAAAAATGAAAGTACAAACGTCAAAATTGTTACTATAATAAGTGCAACATTAGACATTGGTTTGTCCCCAAATTGATATCCAAAAATTACTTGCTTTATTAACCCGAAAATAAAAAGTCCGTTCACCCCCAATAAAATTAGCCAAAGCCAAATTTGTTTGAAGCGTTGCCTCTCTGCAAATAATATTTTATTGTCCATTGTTAAATTGTTTTTCTATAATGGTCGGTCTAACAATTACTGCCAACGACCGAGGCTTGCCGCAGTGCTGGCATTCATATCCGCCTGCCGACAACTGGGGCCCGGTCTTATTTTTAGCTGAAGTTACAACAATCGCCCAATAGAATTACGTCCGCCGGAGCCGAAGGTGAAAAATGGTTTGCCGATGATTGCTCTTGAGTCCGCCAGCATTGCGGCAAACCTGATGTTGGTAGCCGTTTTGCTTTGTCACATTTTTGTTGCTTATGTTTTATTATGTAAACTGTCAAACAAAAGTTATTTGCAAATATAAATTTGAACAATCTGTTATGTCAACACCTACTTAATTGGTTGTAAGTAACAGTTAACACTGTCAGATTGTACAAAATAAATTTTATCGCCGTCAAAATAACTGATTTGTTTTTTCAGGTCGCTAATGAAAGTGTACTTGGTACTATCGCAAACAAGCATAAACCTTGTGTCTGTAATTAGCTCTCCATTTTGGTCATTGTAAACAGCAATTCTTGCCATATTTCTGTGATTGTGTATGTATTTTACACAATACCAATTTCCCCCATCAACACCACCAACCCAAAATGAACTGTCAGGTACATTTTTAGGTTTTACTATTTCATCTTGATTATTTTCTCTTGGAGCACAGCCGAATATTAAACAGGATAACACTAAAGTCTTTATAGAAATAATATTAAAATGTAAGTTGTCCACTAGAAACTAATTAGGTTGGATTTGAGTTTTTGAATTTTTTCTTTACACACTTTAAAAATGTAAGCTGTCTAACAAAACGGCTACCAACGGTCAGGTATTGAAGCAGTTGGGGAAAGATCTTCCGTCGCCCATGGCTTACCTTTGCTGAATAAATATACCAAAAGTTGAGAATATATTCTACTGATGCTCAGAATTCCATCAAGCCGTTACTGATGCTGGGTTTTTTGTTGAAGCAGAAAGACGCTATTCGTCAGCCCCAATTGCTGCAATGCAATGTTGTATGCAGCTGCATCAAGCGGAGTGATGTGCAGACAAGGAAGGCTCAGCATAATCAATAATCCCATTGTCTTGCAACTCTTTTAATTTCTCTTTCACGGGACGGTAATCAACAGAAGCAGGAATTTCAACAACAAAATAAGAGTCATTGCATTTTTCTGACGGGCAACCTAGTAATTCAAGGTTATTTCTAATTGAGTTTGCGTCAATACTTTTTTCCATGACAATTACTTGTACTGTTGAATTGCCAGAATATTCTACGGTTTCGCGATAAACTAGTCTTTCTTCCGTGTTGTCATATTCGGCGAAGACAATGTCCTCAGAGGCGACTGGTGCATAAAACGGAATATTTTCGAGTTTATAAAGCCCTTTTTGTATATCAACAGGACTGGCCCACATTGTTTCAACAGTCCATCTATCTAATACATTGCTATGAAAGCTAAAAGCGATTTTAACAAGATTGTCATTCTTCTCTGTCATGTTAAAGATTTAAGCAGTTGCGCACAACGTTAAAGCATTGGCGATGTGGCGGTAATCCGTATTCTGTCTGTCGAATTTACTACAAAAGCTTAATAGTAACACAAAAGGTGAGCCATTAACTCATGCAGCCATATTGCCAATGCAATGTTAGCGGCTGGCTTTAGCAACTACAAATTTTTTAAGGCTCGATGGCAGTTTGGCAATTCCGCTATCGAGTTTCTGTCTCTTATTTTTTGAAATATTTGATAATGCAAAAAAATTGGTATTCGATATTGTCGTGTCCTTTTCGTCCTCAACGCTGTTATCTTCACTATCGTGTATCCAAGTAAAAGCATGAATATCGTTAATTGAATCTCGAAATAACCATGAATTAACATCTCTAAGAGCGCCAGCATCACCTATATATTCAGCTAGTTCAGAAAACTCCTCAAGGGTGTCTTTGGAAGATTCATAAATAAATAGTTTAATTGAAGTAGGATAATATTCAGATGGTGTCCGAGCTATAAGGCCGGTTTTAAAGGAGTCTATTTTGAATCTAAAACAAGCAAACAAACCTGGTGGGTCGCTAAAATGTCTTTTTGCAATTTCTGCTGGAAATAAAACAGCATCATTACTGTCAAGTTGAGTTCCTTTATATTTATAATTTTTTACTTCCCCATTCTCGCCCATTGGAAAAACTTCCAAAGTGTCAAATGAGATTTCGTTGAATTTGGAAAGAAGGTGAGTATACTTGGAACTTCTTGCTGTGGAAGATGTTCTTTGATTACATGAGAATAAAAGCGAAAAAAAAATAATGGGTAAGTATTTCATAGTAATAAGCTTGCCGCTAACGTTGAAGCATTGGCGATGTGGCGGTATTCTGTGTTCCTACCGCTTGGTTCCGCTGCTGATTAAAGATACAAAAGCTCAATGTTTATTCTTCTGCTTTGCGTTATTCGTCTGCCGAAACCGAAGCCGATTAGCAAACAATAAGCTGAGAATATATTTGTCGCCCCGCCATATTGCCAATGCAATGTTATAGGGCGTTTTTCTTTTCTTTTCTTGTTTGATATTTAATTTCACAATTAGGTAGCCACTTTCTTAAGTTGTCCTTGTCAGCTTGAGTTAAAAAGTCGTCATCCAATCTCATTGCTTTAAGTTTAGTTAGTTTGCTTATGCTTGGTGAAATGTATTTGATTGGATTGTCCCAGACTTCTAGTTTTTCAAGATTTTTTAAGTCAGAGATATTATCAGGAATACTATCTATTTTATTATCAAATATTAAAAGCTCCTTTAAGTTACCTAAATGCCGTGTCTCTTTTGATATGTTATTTACTTTATTGGTGTACAGATAAAGTATTTCAAGTTTGTTAAGCCTGCTGTCTACGAAGGAAAGGTTTGAAAACTGGTTGTCGTTAAGTGATAGCCATGTGAGATTTGGAATGTTTTTTATCTGTTCCGGCAATTTTGTCAAGTTGTTTCTTGCGATGTCGAAATACTCTAAGCTGTCGAGCTGTGATAAGTCGCACTTAATTTCTTTAATTTCTGTATCAGCAAATGAAACACTTTTTAACCTTTTAAGTTTTTGAAGTTCGCAAGGAAATTCGCTTATTGGGTTTACCGCTAAAACTAAGTCTTGAAGCGAAGTAATCTCAAATATTTGTGGAGGTATTTCTCTCAGGTCATTTCCCGTCAATATTGCTTTGTAGATGTGCAGTTTACCAAGTCCATTTGGCAGGGAAGTCAATCCTTTGTTTTGAAGCCACAAATATTTCCCTTTGTCGTCAGCCCAAATCACAGAACTTTCACTTTTGTAAAAACTCCTTTTCTGTTTATAGTAAATTTGGTCACACAAATTCGTCATTATATTTTTTACTGAAAAACTTTGGCTATCGCTCACTTGGAATAGCCAACTTTTTATTTTACTATCGGAAGTAATGCAATCAATTTCAAAATTCGGGTCCCAATTTATTCGGTTATAATCTACAGACGAATTATCTGTAAACGAAAAGCGTACTGTGTTGGGAACATTTTCTGCTTTGGTTGAAGTAATGATTATCCCGTTTTCAGGAATATTGATTGTCTTTTTCCAAAATTTCGTTTCGGGTAATTCAGGATAACCTTCAATTCCGAAAATTATGCCTGCTTGTCCCTTAAAGTCTTTGGGAAACACAATTGCATTATGTTCTTGCCACTTCATATTAGTTACAAAGGCAAGTATTAGATAGGCTGCTGTCAAAATGGATTGTGCTGTCCAAAACGCTCTCTTTTTCTTTAAAAGCCTGATGCTTAGATAGTCAATGAAATAAACATTTAATCCAACCCCAATAAAAATCAGCCCTAGAACGATTAAGTAACCAAAAGTCAATATCGCTACTGTCAACCCGAGTAGGATAGTCAGAAGTCCGAGTATCTTTAATGGTGTATTAATTAGTCGTTTCACGTCTCTTTTAAAATGCCCTATAACGTCCCACGCATTTGCGATGTGGCGGTAATCCGAGTTCTGTCAGTCGAATTTACTACAAAAGCTTAATAGTAATACAAAAGCTGAGCCATTAACTCATGCCGCCATAATGCCAATGCAATGTTAGCGGCTGGCTTTAGCAATTTCTTGACTTACCGAATCTGTTAAGTTGATGTATTTTGATGTGTCATATCCGCCAAATCCGATTGCAGACATTAATCTTTGAAAAATGTTTTTTGGCCTTTTATAGTTTTCAGTTGGTTTCAAAGTAAAAAGTTTTTGATTTTTTAAATGAGAAGGGTGTCTTATTACAGAGTCCCAAGTTATTGATCCAGTTAAATAGCTTCCTTCAATATCTGACTTAAAGTGTTTCTGTAAAACCAGAATCAATTCTTGAATATTATCTGCATACCAAGGGATATGTTTCCATAGTCCATCTTTTGTCACGAAGACTAAAAACCAATCGTCGAACCATGGACCTTCTGAATTTGTGTATTCGCCTATAATAACAATCTCGTCAAGGTCTATTTCAGAAATCGTTTTGTCTTTATGCGACCAAACTATTTTTCTGTCTATTATTTGAACCTTTCCGGAAGTATTGTCTTTCTTCTCTTCTGTCATATGTGTAGTGTCAAGTAGCTTGCCGCTAACGGATGGGTATTTATGCAGTGGTGGTATTCTGTGTTCCGTCCGCTTTGGTTAAAGGTATGTAGCTGATTTGGAAATTGAAGCTTGTAACATGCACGTCAGCCACCATTGCATGAATACCATGTTAAGCGCATTGGTCACTTCATCCTTTTGTACTTTGATACGCCGAACTCTCTTGAGTTGATAACCATTGTTCCATTTACAAAGCTCACGGTTCCTGTAAAAGTATAGTCTGGAAATTTGATACTGATTACGTTTCTAGTTAAACTGATCTTATAAGCTGCGCCATGTTCAAAGTAATAGATGCTGTTTGGCTTAATTTCGAATGTTGCGTTTTCCCCTTCGACGTCTCTCCAAATACCAAGCATCTTCGTTTTCAGGTCAGCAAGAGCAACGGTTTGCGCAACAGGTTTTTGGGTCGTGTCCGCCTTAGGAGAATTGTTTAGAAGTGGCTTTCTTACTTGAATATCATGTGTCGGGCTTGCGCTTGTAGCGTTAGCTATTACTGTGAAAAGCAAAAAGGAAGTGAAAAAAGCAGTTTTAGTCTTCATATTGTTTTGATAGCCGTCCGTTTGCGCTTAACGTCCACGCATTTGCGTTGTTGCGGTATTTGAAATTATGTTATTTAATTAATTGTTTAGCTCAGTAAAGATAAAATGTTCAGCTGCTTGTTTGTCGTCCACCGCAATAACGCTAAATGCTCGTGTTGGCTGCATTAGTCTTATCAATTTTGTTCGTGTCGTCCAAACCATGCTAAGCTTCTTTCATAAGTAGGCATTCTGTTGTCAAATACGTCATTATAATCAACAACTATTTTATAGACAGATAAGGCATTTCTTAAAAGGGATTTTCCTTCTTCAAATGGTGCGGTTTGTTCTCCATCTTGAAACTCATACAATAAAAGTTCTTGTACCTCATTTGGAGATAGAACTGTATTATTTTGACTTCCAGTATAGTTTTCAAAGAGTCTTTCTATGCTGGGAAGGCAGTTATAAATACCTTCAATTTGTTGATTGGTATTTAGTTCAACTAAACGATAATTCACAATTATAAGAGGGCCGTTGCCTTTATTTTTCATGAATATTTCAATTTTATTCTCACTGTCAAGATAGCCGATATGAAGTAATGGTCTTTGCTTTTGTTGCTCGATTGAAACATTTGTCCTATTTCGTCTGTCAGAAATAAGTCCAAGCAAAAGTGTCACAATCACTCCTGACATAGCAATTATTGGCATAAATGTCCCATTCAAATAGTCTCCGAAATGTCCCCATGTTGCAGTATCATTTGAAATGTCATGTCTCCAAAAATGAGCAACATATAATGTCAATGGAGTCAATAATAGTATAATTGCTAAAAAAATTAAAATGATTCTTGTTCTTCTTGTCATTTACATTTTTTTTAGTTGCAGCCAACGTCCACGCATTTAAGCTGTGTGGCATTTGAAAAAATATTGTACAGTAAAATTATAAAATATGATTAGAGATACTTAGTTGAATTTTTATTGTCAAGCCAACATAGCTTAAAAGCCTTGTTGCCTGTAGTTTTTGTCCAACCCAAAACTAAAAATGAAATGATACAAGCAAAAGAACTTATTGTTACAGACTTGTCAAGAAAAGGAAATGGCAAAGATGTAACCAGTCCAATTAGAACAGTACTTGAAGTCTATACAAAAGATGGTGAATTGTTAGCTTACCGCGGTTGTCAAGGTAATTATTCTGTTGAAGATTTAGTTTCCTTTTCAAGTTTTTGTCTGTCAAATAAAGAACTGTCTATTAGTGAAGCATTGCAAAAATGGAAGACTAATTAACTGTCTCTTTTTTCAATACCATTCCTAATATTTTCAGGTATATGTTTTTCATAATACTCTTTAACTTTTTTAGGTTGGCTAATTAGTGTTTCACAAATAATGTTTACAAACCCAAACAAAGCATATGCAATTTCAATATTATCGTTTAAGTCTATTGTTCCAGGATGAACAGCGTTGTTACCAACAACACGAACACTATCAAGTGCCTGCTGCATTGTTGGTGGCAAACCTTTCTTTACTAAACTTTTAATGTCGTCATTTATATTGGTGCCTTTTTCGCCTAAGTGAGTACAAAGTTTCTGCACAGCAAGTCTTAATAAAGCTGCTGCACCACGAGGCGAAATGTTTACAATATTTTTGGCTTCATTGTAGTCATTTTTTATATCGTCTGGCAAGTCTGAATTTGCCATTTCAACATTACCTGTCAAAGGATAAACCATTTTGTCAGATAACCAAATATTTGGTTGTTCGCAATGTCTACATTTTGCAATTCGGAAATTTTGTAAAAGAAAAGCTGTATGTCCGTCTGCTCCATTTGGAAGTCGTCCAATATAATTACATTGAACATTATCAGACCAAGTTTGCTCAGATAAAACTCCACAGTTTGGGCAATGGTAGGATTTCTGTTTTAGTGATGGTGGTATATGTTTCATTAGTATATTATGTCATTTAAAATTACAGGCAACGTTCCAGCATTGAAGCAGTTGGGGAAAGATCTTCCGTCGCCTCTGGCTAACCGTTGCTGAATAAATATAACAAAAGTTGAGAACATATTCTGCTGCTGCTCAGAATTCCGTCAAGCTGGAACAGAGGCTGGGATTTTTGCTGAAGCTGAAAGACGCTATTCGTCAGTCCCGATTGCTACAATGCGATGTTATAGGCCGTTTATATAAATTTCGAATAAATTTAAAACATAGGTCCGTGAGGAATTATAAATCTCATAAACAGTACTGCCAGAGTGAAGAGTGTCAGTAGTAAAGTTGTAGTAACCTCGAATTTTGAAAGTTTTTCGTGTGTGAATCGTCTAAATATTGTCCAAATAATTATAAAGATGCTTAGGACAAGTATCAAATTATAGATTATATCACGCAAAGGAACTAAATGGAACTTAAATTGATTAAAATCTTCAGTTGTCGCATTATTACTTATGTCAAAATAATACAGTAAAAAAGAATGAATAAATGGGAATAGCAGCCATGCAATTAAAGTGAGAATTGTCAATATGAATTTTGCCTTGTAGAGTGTCATTGTAATGGCCTATAACGTATCCGCATTTGCGTTGTGCGGTATTTGAAATTATGTTGTTCAATTAATTGCATAGCTTTATTAAAGATAATTTGTTCATTGTTTATTCTGTCGCACCGTAATAACGACAAATGCTCCTGTTAGCAGTATATTTAACTGTACGTTGCTAATTTTAAGTCGTAATAAGCTGATGACAACTTAGTGAATTTGTCATTCAAAATCAGTTTCTTGGATACAATAAATTTTCTAATCTCATCAACATCATTCGTCTCCAACAGTTTAGCACTCACCAAATAACTTGGGGTGTCAATTTTAGCATGATGCCCCTGTTTGACTAATTCGTCAAAAAAAAGTTCTGCATGTCTTTTGTCAATAAACCCATTGTGGTCAAGAAAGTAGTCTAATATTTGCCATGAAAAATACTTCTCTTTAAAACCTTTGCTTTTCTCAATAATCTTATCTGAAAGTGTTCTCGCCTGCAATCTAATAAAGTCGTTTTTCTCTCTGTCTTTATCAAGGGCAGATTTGATGCTTAAAAGACTATCTCTAAACTCCGAACTATCCTTTGGCACTTTTACAAAATGTTCAACTACTTGCAACTGACTATCAAATTTGGTAATGTATGCTAATTTATCTTCATTGTTTAGTAAAGGAAGTGTTTCAAGGACTTTTGAAAACATCGAATTGTAATCTCCATGAATTTTAATCATGTCTAAGTAAGCGGGGTCAAAGATTTTTTCAAATCGGTCTTTACTTAATTGATAATCAAATTTGAATAAGTCAAGAAACCAACCAATAAAATCTTTTAATACTGGAACTGCTAATATTTCTGTCATGGTCTTTAAAATTTGCTGCTAACGTCCGTGCTTGGCGAAGGTTGGCGGAAGAGTTCCTGCCGCTGGCTTGGCCACTACAGACTCGATTAGCTAAAGCCAATTTACTGAAGCCTAGTCAGAAATCCAACTGCTGATGGGCCAAGTACAAAAGCCAACTTTTGCCAAGCAACCTGTTAGCACACGTTTTTGATCAAATGAGAAATTTCTGCTAAAAACTTTTTCTTTTGATACGAATAGCCTAAAAAAATGGCAGCAACTGGCAATAATGCAAAAGCTATGCGTAATAAAAATTCTGCTGCTGATATTTTAAATAATTCAGACCCAGGAAAGGAAATGAAAAAAATTATAAATATTATGGTCAATAATAACACACCTGCGCTATTCAAATGTGCCTTTAAAACGAAAGTAGCTTGTTTTTCTTCTGGTGTTAACGAGCCTGTGACTACAGGATAAAAAATGCCATTCCATGCGTTGTATCTCCAAATTGTAAACCCGGCCGAATTTGTTTGCCCATAGTACTTAGTTTGATCAAGTCGAAAGTAGGTGATGAAATGAATTGGAAGAATATCTGCGGTTTTATAATTTATGTGAGTTGAAATGGACTCTAATATGTTATTCGAAATTTTCATTAAAATGTGTGCTAACACTTAAATATACGAACTCATAATGAATTTAAAGCGCATGTTTCAACGTAAAATTTGTGCACTTTTGGGGGTTGATGTTCGTTTTTTTGGGTTGATGATGGGGTTGTCTATCCAAAAAAACGAACGAATTTTAGAAGTCTAATCTGTCTAATGGGCTCTCTATTCTACCTAACGCTTTCTTGCTCACATGCGTATATCGCATCGTAGTTTTAATACTATTATGCCCCAATAACTCCTGTATAATTCGAATATCAGTTCCCGTCTCTATCCGCGCCAATGCAAAACAACAGCCGGGAGGCATGATTCTGTAGCCCAACTTTTGTGAAGACACTTATTAGCAGTAATAATTAGCAAACAGTCCAGTAGTCAATTCTTATCAATTTACCCGCTCTAAAAAATAAAAGCCAGTTATAATCGGAATCCTTTTTGGAGGGGGAAATCTTCACGCTTATCACCTCGATTAGCTTCCCTTTTTTTTCGATCATATCTGTCTCTGCTTCGTTTGCTGCTTTTGGAAATAATCGTTTTATTTTCTCAAATGTTACTGAATTATCAAGGGTAATTATCGGTGAAACAAGCCTGATTTTATTAGATTCAAAGTCGATCGAACTAATGACAGCGATTGAGTCTGATGTTTCAAACTCTGTATCTCCCCAAAAAAGTAATTTTGGATCTTTATCAAAATATGAGATGCAGGCATCGGTATCTTTAAGAGCTACTATTTTATCTGGTTTTCCAAGAAGTGTAATCAGGTCAACTTTTTTACAAAGTAAAGGGAGCTTATTATTTATCTTAAGTGTTTTCCAGTCTAAATATTCAGGAGATGATTGAGAAGACACTGTAATTGGATACGCCAAAAACAGAAGGGTGGAGAAAGTAAATATCCTTGAGAAATATTTCATCATCTTATTACAGCCAACACATAAATATACACCACTCCCCCCATCCTCCAAAACAGATAATGAATCCCGGTAAGCGTTTCGGCAGTTTATATTTTGATTATTGAATAACTTAATCTAGATTAATTACCCACCCTTAATCCCCTCCAAGGAGGGGAAACTTCCACCCTACAACATTTACTCACTTTACACTACACACTATCCACTATCTACTATTGCATATAACCCACCCCTTAATCCCCCGTCCGAATGATTCATCCGGGCGAGCCTCGAGGAGGGGAACATTTATTTTTTCTAGAATTATTCGACCCCTTCGGGGTCGTTCCGCGTATTACTGAATAAATGGTTTTATTAACAGCATAAAAAAACCGTGATTAAACATTGTATAAACCGAATTACCCACCCCTTAATCCCCTCCAAGGAGGGGAAGTGAAGCTTTTACCTTACACCTTCTAGAATTATTTGACCTTACACCTTCTTCCTTCCTACTTTCACCCCCCACCTTTAACCTTCCACCTTTCACCTTTCACCTTTCCCCTTTCACCTTTCACCTTTCACCTTATTCCCTTTTTCCGTATATTCATAGCCCTAACTATTTGCCATGAAAAAACAACATTCAATCAGTAATCAAGCTCATTCTTCGAGAAGAAATTTTTTACGCAATACCGCATTGGCTGCTGCGGGTTTTTACATTGTGCCGCGGCATGTACTCGGTAAAGGTTTCATCGCCCCCAGCGATAAACTACAAATCGCCGGTATCGGCGCCGGCGGAAAAGGACAATCCGATATCGCCGCATTTTATAAAAGTGGTAAAGCCGATATCGCCTTCCTATGCGATGTAGATGATCGCCAGGCTGTTAAAACGCGCAAAGATTTCCCCAACGCTAAATACTATAAAGACTTTCGCGAAATGCTCGATAAAGAACATAAAAATATCGACGCCGTTTCCGTATCTACGCCCGATCATATGCACGCACCACAAGCACTGGCTGCTATGCAACTCAATAAACATGTATACGTACAAAAACCACTCACCCATGATATCTATGAAGCACGTATGCTCACCAAAGCAGCGCATGAGTATAAAGTAGTTACCCAAATGGGTAACCAGGGTGCATCAGGAGATGGTGTTCGTCAACTCGTAGATTGGTATAATGCCGGTTTATTGGGTGATGTACATACGGTGTATTGCTATACCGATAGGCCCGTTTGGCCGCAAGGTATCGGCTGGCCTACCAAAAAAGGTACGATTCCTCCCGAACTAGATTTTAACCTCTGGCTCGGCACTGCCCCTCTTAAAGATTATGTAGATGGATTACTCCCCTTCAACTGGCGTGGCTGGTGGGATTATGGTACCGGCGCCCTGGGTGATATGGCCTGCCATATTATGGCTCCTGCTTTTGCCGTGCTGAACTTGGGCTATCCTATTTCCGCAGAGTGCAGCGTGGCTACGCGCTATACCCAACCATGGACGCGTGCACAATACCCTGAAAGCTGCCCCATCGCTTCGCATATAACGCTTACGTTTAAACAAGAAGGTAGAAAAAAACCGGAACTAAAATTGCATTGGATGGATGGTGGTATTCGCCCCGAACGCCCCGCAGAACTAGGCCCGAATGAAATGATGGGAGATGGTGGTAACGGTACTATTTTCATAGGTACGAAAGGTAGTATGATGTGTGGTACCTATGGCGCTATCCCTAATTTATTACCTACTTCCCGCACCAAAGAAAAAGTAGTGAAACAAACCATCGCCCGTGTACCGGGTAGTGCTGAAGGACATTATGCTGCCTGGGTAGAAGCGGCTATCGCCGGCTACGGCTCCGATAAAGCAAATGAACTGAGCTCCAGATTCGATGTTGCCGGACCATTAACCGAAAGTGTACTCATGGGTAACCTCGCTATCCGCTCTTATGATATTCAGAAAAATGGAGCAACCCCCGGCAGAGGTATCAAACTATTATGGGATGGCCCGAATATGAAAATCACCAACTTCGATGAAGCTAATCAGTTTGTGAAGAGAGAATATAGGGCGTTCTAAGCCAGTCCGGAGTCGGAAAGTCCGGGAGTCCGTAAGCAAGTCCATAGGAAAGTCAATAAAAAAGTCCGTGAGTCGGAGAGTCCGAAAGTCCGAAAGAATGTTAAATGAATTTTTTCCGGACTTTCGGTCTCACGGACTTCCTGACTGGCTTACCGACTTTCCTTCGGACTAAACTCTAAACTCCTTCATATATCCTGCATCTGCAATAGCAGCATCTACCGGATTAGTGCCGGTGAAGGCTTCCTGTTCTACAATAAATTGCTGTAAACCTTGCGCCTTACCGGTTTTTAAAATGGCTTTATAATCAATAGCTCCTTTACCAAGTATGCAAGACTCTATACCACCATTCGCCGATTTGGTTTGATCTTTAATATGGCATAAGCGGAACCTATTCGGATATTTATTAAACCATGCTTGTGGATCTTCTTTGGCTGCTACCACCCAGTAAATATCCATTTCAAAATCTACCAATGAAGGATCTGTTCCCTTCATCATCACATCTTGTGGCACTTCTCCATTTATCGGCTTAAAAGAATAATCATGATTATGATATGCAAAACGAAGTCCGTTTTTCTTGGCGATCTCTCCGCATTTATTAAATTCATCGGCAAATGCTTTGAAATTATCGATCGATTTTTGTGGGCCTTTATACGCACATATTAAATACTTCATACCGATCTCTGCTGCTTCAGCCGCTTTTCTTTCGAACTCAACCGAATTCTGACAATGGCTCGAATGAATCGTTAACCCAATATCTTTCAAATACGATTTGAACTCGGTATTCTTCATCCCCCAAAATATACCGCTCCTCCCCTCAAAACTTTCTACATGACTATAACCGGCATCTGCCAGTTTTTTCAAAGTTCCTTTAGCATCGGCCGCCATAGCTTCTTTTACCGTCCATAATTGAATGCCAAAAGCCGGAAGCTTTTTGGGTACAGCCATATTGGCGAATAGATGATTCTCACCTGCAAAAGGTAATGTTACTGCTGCGGTAGCTAAGCCCGCTGTTTTTAAAAAGTCTCTTCTTGTGTTCATGATGAAAGGTTATAGGTGAAAGGGAATAGGTTATAGTTATTTGCTACTAACCAATGACTATTGACCATTGACTCCTAGGTCGCCCACGCACGATCACCTTTTTTGTAATCGATGGTTTCATATTTTCCGGGCACAGCTACATAGCGCAAAACTTTGGTAGCACCTACTTCTGATGTAAAGAATCCCCAAATGGTTAACTCTTTCATCATCCTGAAATAATGCGGTAACTCTTCGGGTTTTTTCTTTTCCTGAAATGCTTTTTGTTCCGCATCTAAAGCAGTAAGCAATGCTTTTCTCTCTTCGGCACTACTTTCGATAAATCCTTTGTTATTCTTTTTCTTGCTTTCTTCTTCCAATTTTTTCAAACCTGCTATAAATACTTTCGCTTCTTCGGGCTTATAACAATCGCGCACAATAACAGTCATAAAGGCACCCACTTTTGCTTCCTTAGCACCGGGTGTATCTGTTTTAGGAAGAATGGTTTCTGCAATTTCATCGAGCAGGGTAATATCTTCCGGAGTAAATGCTACCGCATCTGTTGCCGGATTTTTACAACCCGATAAAAACATTTCTGCTCCTATAATACTGCCCCCTAATAAAAGGGCTACGCTGGATAAGGCTTCTCTTCTGTTCATACTTTTTAGTTTCGAGTTACGAGATTCGGGTTTCGGGTTAGAGATTTTGTTTTTTTAATTCCTCTACGGCAAATGCTGCTGCTCGGGCTGTAAATGCCATATAAGTAAGGGATGGATTTACACAGGCAGCAGATGTCATGAATGAACCATCTGTAACAAACACATTCGGTGCATCCCAAATTTGATTGTGTTTATTTACAACCGATGTTTTCGGATCGGCACCCATACGTGCTGTTCCCATTTCATGAATACCTCTTCCTAATACGGCGTTATCATCGTGCCCTTTCACATCTTTAACACCCGCATTGGTAAGCATTTCAATAGCATCGGCCTGCATATCTTTCCGCATCTTCAATTCATTCTCTTTCAACTCCGCATCAATATTCAACACATTCAAACCCCATTTATCTTTTACATTTTTATTAAGGGTAGCTTTATTCTCATGATGCGGTAATACTTCTCCGAAGCCGCCAATACCCATGGTCCAACTTCCCGGTTCACTCAATGCTTCTTTTAATTCGGCACCCACACTCAATTCAGCAATATGCGCACCTCTACCTCTTCCGGCACCGCCTTGATAACCAAAACCACGCAGGTAATCTTTTTTATTACCACCGATATTCTGGTAACGTGGTATATATATGCCATTGGCTCTTCTACCAAAATAGTATTTGTCTTCAAAACCTTCTACTCTTCCTCCTGCACCCACACCTAAATGGTGATCCATAATATTATGGCCTAACTCACCACTGCTACTTCCCAAACCATCGGGCCATATATCGGTTGCTGAATTCATGAGTATCCACGCAGAATTCAGGGTAGAGGCGTTCAAGAAAATAATTTTGGATTTGAATTCGTAAGTTTTATTTGTTTCAGCATCCAGTACTTCTACCCCTGTGGCGCGTTTCTTATCCTTATCGTATAAAATTTTTGTAACAATGCTCCAGGGTCTTAATGTAAGATTACCCGTTTTCATCGCAGCAGGCAGTGTAGATGATTGGGTGCTGAAATAAGCGCCAAACGGACATCCATGCCAACATTTATTTCTAAACTGGCAAGCCGTTCTTCCCTCATGTGCCTGTGTAATATTCGCTGTGCGACCAATAATCATATGACGCTGGTCTTTGTAATATGCTTTCAATCGCGCAGCGATATCTTTCTCCACCACATTCATTTCCATAGGAGGTAAGAATTGTCCGTCGGGTAAAACGGGCAAGCCATCTCTGTTTCCGCTGATACCGGCAAATTTTTCTACATAATCATACCAGGGTTCAATTTCTTTATAACGTACCGGCCAATCAACGGCAATACCATCTTTTGCATTGGCTTCAAAATCAAGATCGCTCCAGCGATAGCTCTGACGGCCCCACAATAAAGACCTTCCACCTACATGATATCCCCTGAACCAATCGTAGCGCTTGGTTTCTGTATACGGACTCTCCTTCTCATCTACCCACATTTTATAGGTAGATTCATTTAAGGGATAATCTCTGTTGCGTACCGGCTGGTCGGCAATCATTTTTTGCGTTTTACGATCGTGGTGCTCATAGTCCCATGCCTCTTTATTGGCATTCACATAGTCTTTAATATGCTCTATGTTTCTGCCTCTTTCAAGCATCAGCACTTTAAGCCCTTTTTCTGTAAGCTCTTTAGCAGCCCAGCCACCGCTAATACCCGAACCAATTACAATTGCGTCGAAATTTTGATCAGCCATTTGGATTAAGAATTAAGAATTATGAATTAAGAGTTATGAATTATGAATTATGAATTATTTTCTTCTCCCGTCTACCGTCTCCGGTCTCCGGTCTAAACGTCGCAAATCTCCACTGCCTTCTTCAAGCTCACCAATTTATCCTTCGCCGTAGGTATAAATTCTTGCGCCACAAAATCGGTAAAGCCTGTTTCCACAATCGTACGCATAATAGCAGGATAAAACAATTCCTGCGTATCATCTATCTCATGCCTTCCCGGAACACCGGCAGTATGATAATGCCCGATAAATGAATGATTATCTTTTATCGTACGTATCACATCTCCCTCATCAATTTGCATGTGATAAATATCATATAATAATTTAAAATTGGGAGACCCGATACGCTTACATAATTCAACACCCCAGGCCGTTCTATCACACATATAATCTTTATGATCTACCTTACTATTCAATAATTCCATTTGAATAACCACGCCTTTTTTTTCTGCCAGTGCCATGATCTGTTGTAAACCGGCAGCACTGTTTTTCAACCCTGTTTCATCATCCATTCCATTGCGGTTACCACTAAAACAGATAAGGTTCTTATATCCTGCAGCAGCTACTAATTCAATATGCTCCGTATAATTTTTGATGAGTGTGGCATGTAGGGATGTATCGTTCCAACCCTTTACCAGACTGATCTCTGCGCCATTACACATACTCGATACCAATCCATGCTTTTGCAAAGTAGGCCAATCTTTAGGGCCTACCAGATCAATTCCTTTGATCCCCATTTTTTTTGCTTCGATACAAAGTTGATCAACCGTTAAATCATTAAAACACCACCTGCAAACAGCGTGTTGTATATTATTTTTTAATGAATGGGTTGAAGGAGAACAGGCCGCACTTGTAGGCAAGAGAGGAGCAGCAACAAGAGCCGCAGATCCGGTTAATAAAACTTTTAAAGCCGAACGCCTGTTAGGTTTTTTATTCATATAGCAATGGAGCACTAAATATACTGTTTGTTCTGTACAAAAAAAATTGAAATACAGGAATGAAAAAAATAATCGGTGAATTGTTTTACTTTTAAATCCTTCAAACAAAAACTATGGGAAGAAAATTAAGAATGGGTATGGTGGGTGGAGGCAAAGATGCTTTCATCGGCGCTATACACCGCATTGCCGCCAATATGGATGGCATGATCGAATTAGTATGTGGTGCATTAAGCATCAACCCGCAAATAGCACAGGAATCTGCTGAAATGCTTTTCCTGCCGCAAGAACGTACCTATCTTACTTACGATGAAATGATCACCAAAGAAGCTGCATTACCTGCCGATAAGCGCATGGATTTTGTAACGATCGTTACCCCCAACTTCGCGCATTTTGCACCGGCTATGATGGCATTGGAAAATGGTTTTAATGTAGTGATCGAAAAACCTATCACTTTCACGCTCGATGAAGCGAAACAACTAAAAGCAAAAGTGGAAGAAACAGGATTATTACTTTGTTTAACACATACCTATTCCGGATACCCGATGGTAAAGCAGGCAAAAGCGATGGTAGCCGATGGTGTACTTGGAAAAATCAGAAAAGTATGGGTTGAATATCCGCAAGGATGGTTAAGCAAACTCAGCGAACGTGAGGGTAATGCTCAAGCGGCCTGGCGTACCGATCCGAAAAGATCAGGTAAGGCCGGTAGTATGGGCGATATTGGAACACATGCCGCACATTTGGCCGAATATATTACCGGTGCAAAGATCAACAAGCTCTGCGCCGATCTCAATATTATGGTAGAAGGAAGAATGTTGGATGATGATGGCAGTGTATTATTACGTTTTGATAATGGTATTGCCGGTGTACTCATGGCATCACAGGTGGCAGCAGGGGAAGAGAATGCCTTAAAAATTAGAGTATATGGTGAGAAAGGTGGATTAGAATGGGCGCAGATGGAACCGAATACATTAATTGTAAAATGGTTGGATGCCCCTACTCAAATTTTACGTGCCGGAAGCAATTATGGAGATCGCTTATCTTCTTATGCTACGGCTAATTGCAGAACACCGGGCGGCCACCCCGAAGGTTATTTAGAAGCATTCGCTAATATTTATAGAAACTTCGCCACCACATTGAACGCCAAACTAAACGGTACCACTCCCGCTAAAGAAGCACTCGATTTTCCTTCGGTAGAAGATGGTATTCGTGGTATGGCATTTATTGATAACGTTGTTGCCTCCGCCGCTTCAGATAAAAAGTGGACGGAATACGTAGTATAGTCGGAAAGCCCGAAAGTCGGTAAGTCCGTAAGAATGTCAAATAAATTTTCTCCGGACTCTCCGACTCTCGGACTTCCGGACTCTCTTATTGACTTTCACGATAACCTATATCCTATCACCTTTAACCTATAACGTATCATTCATGCTCACTATCAAAGGACCCGGAATTTTTTTAGCTCAGTTTATGGGTGATGCCGCACCCTTTAATTCTTTAGAAAATATTTGTAAATGGGCTGCATCACTTGGTTTTGTTGGCGTGCAAATACCCAGTTGGGATGCCCGTTGTATCGATTTGCAAAAAGCTGCCGAAAGCAAAACCTATTGCGATGAAATAAAAGGTATCGTAAACGCGGCAGGCTTACAAATCACCGAACTATCTACCCACTTACAAGGACAATTAGTAGCCGTAAACCCGGCTTATGACTCGCTATTCGATGGCTTTGCACCCGATGCCGTAAAAAATAATCCCAAAGCACGTACCGAATGGGCCGTGCAACAACTCAAATATGCCGCGAAAGCATCACGTAACCTGGGGCTAAATGCGCACGCCACTTTTAGCGGTGCTTTATTATGGCATACGGTATATCCTTGGCCTCAACGCCCGGCCGGATTAGTAGATGATGGCTTCACCGAATTAGGTAAACGCTGGTTCCCTATACTTAATGTTTTTGATGAACACGGTATCGATCTTTGCTATGAAATTCACCCGGGTGAAGATCTGCACGATGGTATCAGCTATGAAATGTTTTTAGAAAAAGTAAAACGTCATCCCCGCGCCTGTTTGCTCTATGATCCTTCCCATTTTGTATTACAATGTCTGGATTATAAAGCTTATATAGATCATTATCATGAGCGTATCAAAATGTTTCATGTAAAAGATGCGGAGTTTAATCCCACCGGTAAACAAGGCGTATATGGCGGTTATCAAGGTTGGGTAGAAAGAGCGGGCAGATTCCGTTCATTAGGAGACGGACAAGTAGATTTTAAAACCATCTTTAGTAAGATGGCCCAATACAATTATACCGGCTGGGCCGTAATGGAATGGGAATGCGCATTGAAGCATCCTGAGGTAGGTGCGGCAGAAGGCGCTCCATTTATTAAAGAGCATATCATTCGCGTAACCGATAAAACATTTGATGATTTTGCGGGCACAGGAAGCGATGAAGCTTTCAACAAAAAAATTCTTGGTATATAATTCTTTATCTTCAACTATTCAAAGCATCATTATGAAAAAAATTTTTGTACTACTTACGATTACCGCAGCAGTTGCATGTGGCGGAGAAAAAACGAAAACAGAAGAGAAAACAGCTGCAAAGGAAGCTGCAACACCGGCTGCAACTGCAGCGAATGACATTAGCGCTAACCCCGATTATCAAAAAGGATTAGAACTTATCGGGAAATCCGATTGCTTAACTTGCCATAAAGTAAGCGAGAAATTGATCGGACCGGCTTATAAAGACGTTGCCGCTAAATACGAAAACACACCCGAGAATATAAAGATGCTGGCAGGTAAAATTATTAAAGGCGGACAAGGCGTATGGGGTGCAGTGCCTATGACGGCGCATCCTCAATTATCCGAAGCCGATGCTGAGCAAATGGTAAAATATATTATGCTTCTAAAAAAATAAAATTATGCAATTCATATTCGTAGCAATTTATTGGTTAGGTAGTTTATTTGGTAATACTACCCAACAAAAAAAAGATGGATGGGCCCCTTTGTTTGATGGTAAAACCACCAAAGGCTGGCATACTTATGGTAAAACCACTACCGGTAGTGGATGGGTGGTAGAAGATGGTGCACTCCATTTAGACCCTTCTAAAAAAGATGGAGGAGATATTGTGAGTGATGAATCTTTCGGGAATTTTCATTTACGGTTAGAATGGAAAATTGCGAAAAACGGCAATAGCGGTATCATCTTCTTTGTACAAGATAATCCCGAGAAATACCCTTATGTATGGTATACTGGTCCGGAAATGCAAGTATTAGATAATGATGGCCACCCCGACGGGAAAATAAAAAAACATCGGGCGGGTAATTTATACGATCTGATCGAAGGAAAAGAGGGTGCCGTAAAACCGGTAGGTGAATGGAACTTGGTAGAGATCATTGCGAATAATGGTAAATTGGATTTATTCCTGAACGGAGAAAATGTAGTAAGTACAACCTACGGAGACGCGGAATGGAAGAAATTGATAGCAGGTAGTAAGTTTAAAGATAAACCCGATTTTGGTAGATTTTTTTCCGGTCATATAGCCTTACAAGATCATGGTGATAATGTTTGGTATAGAAATATTATGATCAAAAAATTGTAGATGCTCCCTTATAACGACGAGTACTTTATGCAGCTTGCCCTGAAGGAAGCAGAAGCGGCTTATGAAGCAGATGAAGTACCCGTAGGCGCTGTGGTTGTTTTGCAGAATAAAATCATTGCCCGCGCGCATAATCAGGTAGAGCTTCTTAACGATTCTACCGCTCATGCCGAAATACTGGCGCTAACAGCGGCCTACGGTTCATTAGGTACTAAATATTTACCTGATGCCACCTTATACGTAACGGTTGAACCTTGTTTAATGTGCTGTGGTGCTTTGTATTGGGGCAAAATTGGGCGTATTGTATACGGTGCTTCCGATGAAAAAAATGGTTATAAACATATTACAAAAGATAATTGGCCCTTCCATCCGAAAACGGAATTACTAGGCGGCGTACTTGAAACCGAATGTGCTTTTTTAATGAAGAGCTTTTTTAAAGCGAAGAGATAAGAAAGTCAATTAGAAAGTCGGTAAGCCAGTCTGAGAGTCAGAAAAATTTTAGAATAAACTTTCCTTACGGACTCCCGGACTTTCTTATTGACTCGGCTTATGAACATCCACTTAAATAAACTATATTGTACTAACTTTGTTTTTAATTTTTAACTCATAATTTTTAATTCATAATTCTTAACTCTTAACTCATATTTTATGTCTTTCACACTTGCTCCTTTACCCTATGCACATGATGCATTAGAGCCACATATCGATACCACTACTATGCAAATACATCATGGTAAACACCATCAGGCCTATGTAGATAATTTGAATAAAGCAGTTGCCGGTACTCCAAACGAAGGAAAATCTTTGGAAGAACTGGTAAAAGCAGCAGGTACGATTAGTCCGGCTGTTCGTAATAATGGTGGCGGGCATTGGAACCATACTTTCTTTTGGGAGAGCCTTGCTCCCGGCACAGGCGGTACCCCATCCGGAGCATTAGCAGAAGCTATTAACAGTGCTTTTGGTTCTTTTGATGCTTTCAAAGAAAAATTTGCGCAAGCCGGTATCACTCGTTTTGGTAGCGGTTGGGCATGGTTGATAATAAAAGATGGTAAACTCGAAGTGTCATCTACCCCCAATCAAGATAATCCATTGATGGATGTTGCTGATGTAAAGGGTACCCCAATTTTAGGTGCCGATGTTTGGGAACATGCTTATTATTTAAAATATCAAAATCGCCGTGCCGATTATTTAGCTGCTTTTTGGAATGTGGTGAACTGGAATAAAGTGGCTGAACGTTTTGCAGCAGCAAAATAAAAATTGCTTTAAAAAATTGTACATTCATTCCCTCCAACAATACTGTTGGGGGGATTTTTTTTAAATAAATGGTATATGAAAAAGTATAGTTTAGGAATAGTTATTGCATTTTGTATGATGGCTTGTGCAAAAAATGAAAAAACAGTGATCGTAATGAGCAAAGGAAAGACCGATATAGATTTAAATGCACATACTATAAAAGCTATTGATGGAAACGGGCATGAAGAGAAAACACTCAACATCAATAGTGCCGAAATTAGTTTTAAACTAAACACCCCTGCCGGTGAAGCTACCGTGCAACTAAAAGAAAATGGATTATATATCATCAATGTAAAAAATGATACGATCATCGGCAGCTATCAAAAATATACAAGTGTTGCAGAAGCGAATAAAATAATCACGCAGGAAAAGTTGAAACAAAATATAGATTCATTGAGTTTATTGGTAGAAGGAAAAAATATTTCAGCAGCCAATCGCAATTTTTTAATTCTTCCTAATCAGGCTGTAAAAATTACTGATAATAAAGACGCTGAAGTTGTGGGTCCGTTTCATCGCATGCGTTCTGCAGAAAAAGTAGACGGAAAAGACCCTGAAATTTATCGTTTCTATAGCATCAAAGAAATTAGAGAAATGATCGTGAAGTTAGAGGCGCTTACTGTTGCTCCGAAACAGTAGATACGAGTTACCCTCACTACTAATCAAGGCACCGGATCATAACCAGAACCTCCGCCGGGTCTGCATTTGCTTATTCTTTTGAGGAGCAACCAGCCGCCTTTCAATAGCCCGTATTTTTTTAATGCCTCTTCTCCATATTGGGAGCAAGTAGGAATGAATCGGCACTTGGGTCCTAACAATGGCGAAATCCCGTACTGATACAGTTTAATAAAAGGAATAAGGATATATCCTAAAAAATGAACTTGTATAACGGGTTTACAATTTGCGCACATTACTTTTTATTTTAACCACAGATTAAACAGATTCAGGCACAGATTACACGAATTAATATTTATTTGTCTGTGTTATCTGCGAATTAATCCGTGTTATCTGTGGTTTATTTTAATACTCAATTTTTCAAACGTTATTTTCATTTGCACTTTAAGATCATTAAACACCGGCAACTCTTTCGCAAGAAACAAAAAAAACACTTCTAGTTTTTTCTCCTCAGGTACAACTATCAACTCTTGTTGGGTTCTATAGGTTTCGCGAAGCAAGCGCTTAATTCGATTTCGATCGGTTGCTTTTTTAAAATTGCGGGAGCTAACGCCAAACCCTGCTTGTTTGGAAATTGTTTCTTGCGACCTTGTAGTAGTTCTATAAAAAACTTTTATTGGAAAAACAGTAAATGATTTACCCGAAGCAAATAATTGCTCTAATGATGCCCTACTTTTTATTCTGGCCGATTTGGGTAAACCTTGATTGCTCATCTTACAAAAATAAATAGCTCCATCGGTAAGATGAAGCTATCGTTATTTGTCTTTATCCGACTCGTTTCGGAATCGGTTCAAAATTATTTTAATCCTTTCTCGCTAGAAACAGTTAGTTTCTTACGACCTTTCGCACGGCGACTAGCCAATACTTTACGACCGTTTGCTGTAGCCATACGCTTACGGAAACCGTGTACGGTTTTACGACGACGCTTATGTGGTTGGAATGTACGTTTCATTGTTTAATCTTTTTTTCTAACCCAAAATATTGTTTCTTTTCCTGCTACAGCCACCATACTGCCGCATGTGAAAGGACGGCAAAATTAGGGAAAAATCAATTATCCACAAGGTTAATCTGTTCCGATTGAATGCTTTTTCCAAAGAAAATAGCCCCTTTTATATCAAAATCAACTGCAGAATCGGTGGTTTTAAACTGAATATGTGCATTTTTAGTACACAGACCGGCTATTTCGGGGTGGCGCTCCAGGTAATTTTTTAAACTCTTCGCCACAATTTCACCCTGAGAAACCAGTTTTATACTCTCTCCGGCTACTGCTTCAATTTTAGCAGCTAATAAAGGATAATGCGTACAGCCTAGTAAAATGGTATCAATAGCTTCGTTTTTTTGTAGTACCCTATGAACATGTTGTTGTACAAAATAATCGGCTCCCGCGCTCAAATGCTCTCCATTTTCTATCAATGGCACCCACATAGGGCAAGCCTCTTGGGTTACCTGCAGATCCGGAAAGAAATGACCGATCTCCAATACATAGCTCTCACTCTCAACTGTTCCGGTAGTGGCTAATACACCTATAGATTTTGAATGGGAATAATGACCTATCACTTCTGCGGTTGGACGAATAACCCCTAATACTCTTTTATGAGGTGCGATACGAGGCAAATCTTTCTGCTGAATCGTACGCAATGCCTTTGCCGAGGCTGTATTACAGGCTAATACCACCAACTCACAGCCTTGTTTAAAAAACCATTCCACAGCCTCTAATGTGTATTTATACACCGTTTCGAAAGAGCGGGTACCATAAGGCGTACGGGCATTATCGCCCAAGTATAAATAATCGTATTCGGGTAGTACTTGTTGTATCTCTTTTAATACTGTTAACCCGCCATAACCACTATCGAATACACCAATGGGTTTGGAATTGCTCATAATTGAAGGTACGATTTAGTCCGAAAGTCGGGGAGTCGGAAAGTCAGTCAATAAGAAAGTCCGTAAGCCGGAAGAAAATAATATTCAACTGGCTTACGGACTCTCGGACTCTCGGACTTTCTTATGGACTACCGGACTATATTATCCTTTACCCGCCGGCTTAACTGCAGGTTTAGCAGGTGCTGAAGAGCCACCGCCGCTTGCAGCCTTCCATGCATCTTCAATTTCTTTAGGTAATGGAAGATTTAATTTTTTGGCAACTCGTATGGTTACGTTATCTAATAAATTGGGCGTCATATAGGGAGATAAAGCCTCCGACTTAATGATGATGGTATATTTCTGTTCAGTAACTACTGCTTGTACAGCCTCATACAGTTTATTGCGGTAAGGGCCTAACAATTGCTCATATTTTGCCTCTTCCATTTGTTGTTGGTATTGCTGCCAGTTTACTAACTGATAGCGCAATTGAAGCAGATCACGTGTTGCTATTTCTCTTGCTTTAGCAGAAAGCGTAGCGGAGTCTTTTTTAAACAAACTGTCTTTACGCTGAAACTCGGTTACTTTAAATTTATACTCTTCTTGCAAAGAATCTAAACGATAACTATTCATCAAAGTATCAACTTTTTGAATACCCGGGAATAGAGATAAAGCTCCTTGCTCATCAAAGTATCCGATTTTTACTTGTGCGTTGGCGCTACTGGCGAAAATCATCCCTGCAACAACCACACAGAGTACTAATAATTTTTTCATTGTTGTGAAATTTATGTTGGTTTTTAGTTCACTAGTTTTTAATACCCAGCTCTCGAAGCACTTCATCGCTTTTATCGAGTTTTGGGTCGGCAAATATAACGGTAATTCCTTCACTTTTATCGAGTATAAAATCGTAAACCCTTGCTACTGCTATTTTCTGAATCGCATTGTATACTTTATCCTGAATAGGTTTAACAAGTTTTTGGCGTTCTTTGAACAGATCACCCTCATACCCAAAACGTTTTTTTTGCAAATCACGCACTTCTTTCTCTCTCACAAATAGCTCATCTTCTCTTTTTTTCTTCAACTCCTCAGTAAGCATAAACTGCTCGGCTTCATAGTTCTTATACATTTTATCTAAAACCGTTTGCTTATCATCTATTTCTTTTTGCCATTGCTCACCTAGTTGTTGCAGTTTTTTATCGGCGTCTTTGTACTCCGGTATTTTACTCAGAATATATTTGGTATCAATAACGGCATAACGTTGCTGAGCCTGAATGGTGCTCATGGTGAGCGTAAAAAGTGCAATGAGTAAAATTGTTTTTTTCATACCAATGATTTTAGGTTTTATTCGGGTTCAAAACCAAGCATAAAGGTAAAGCGGGCCGCGTCTTTTAATGAATTGCCCGGCGTAAACCTATCCAATCCTATGCCATAATCAAACCCTAACAAGCCAAACATAGGTAAGAAAAAGCGCATACCAATACCTACTGACCTTCTTAGCTGAAAGGGATTATAATCTTTGAAATTATACCAGCCATTGGCCGCTTCAAAAAACGCCAATCCGAATATGGTACTACTTGGGTTCAAGCTCAATGGATACCGCAGCTCCATGGTATACTTGTTAAATATTGTAAAGTATTGGCTGGCTCTTTGTTGATCGGGGTTCACACGAGGATCGGAATTTTCATAAACAGGATATCCTCTATGTGCAATAATATCAAAACCTAATAAAGCAAACTGATTGGTTAAACCTGCATCACCCACTTGAAATCGCTCGAATGGAGATATTTTTAAGTTTTGGTTGAATCTTCCCAAGAAACCGTATTTAGCTGCAAAACGCAATACAAACTGTTTGTTTTTATCTTCTCCATGTGGCTTACCCAAAGGCACAAACCACTCTCCGTTAAAACGCCATTTATGATATTCAATAAATTTGTAGGGGTTCTCTGCTGGGTTTATACCCGGGTCAACAACCGACCATGGAGGCGTAATTTGTAAGCTCGCCAAAAAATTAGACCCCATTTTCGGGAACATGGGCTGATCGATAGAAGATCTTTGTAAAGCAATTCTAAAGTTTAGGTTATTTACTAATCCATTATCAAAACCGGGCAGGTTTGTAGGGTCGATAGCATAGTTACTCAACTTATAACGGGTATAGTTCACACCCATAGAAAGAGAGAAATAATCATCAGGCCATTTTAATTGTTTGGTGATACTAGCTGTAACACCTGTGGTAGAAATATAATTTCTATTGGCAACTCCCAAATCATATCTTCCGGTAAGTGGGTCGTATGTTTGTCCGAATTTAGTATTGAATACACTAACGGTTAATGCATTTCTTTTCTTACCACCTAACCAGGGCTCCGTAAAAGAGAAATTATAAGAACGAAATGCCTTACCATTACTTTGTACACGTAAACTTAATTTTTGTCCATCTCCCATTGGCAAAGGATCCCATGCCGATTTTTTAAATAGGTTTTTGGCCGAAAAGTTATTGAATGAAACACCTAGCGTACCTGTTAATCCAATAACGCCACCCCATCCGGCACTTAATTCCAACTGATCGCTCGATTTTTCCTCAACATTATAGTTGATATCAACCGTTCCATCCTCTTGATTAGGTACCGGGTTCGGAGAAATTTTTTCCGGGTTAAAATAATTTAACTGACTCAATTCCCGAATAGAACGAATAATAGCTTGTCGGCTAAATTTCTCACCCGGTATGGTTCGCAATTCTCTTCTGATCACATATTCCTTGGTACGGTCATTACCGGTAATACGTACATTTTTAATTGTGGCTTGCGGCCCTTCTATCACCCTTATTTCAAAATCGATTGTATCATTATATACCGCTGTTTCAACAGGGTCTGTTCTAAAAAACAAGTATCCATCATCTTGATACAAACCACTGATATCACCACCATCCGGTGAAGATTGCTTACCGAGCTTTTTATTAAGTGTTTCTAAGTTATAGATATCCCCTTTCCGAATACCCAATATGGTACTTAGTATAGAGTCGGAATATTTAGTATTACCTCTCCAAGTAATATTTCCAAAATAGTATTTACGACCCTCATTTACTTTTAAGTCGATATTCAAATTACCACCAATGGTGCTATATACCGTATCTTTTTCAATAGTGGCGTCTCGGTATCCTATGGAGTTATAAAACTCGAGAACCTTTTCTTTATCTTCCTCATACTTCTTTTCATCAAACTTTGCAGAAGCGAGTTTCAATCGCACATAAGGATCTAATACTTTTTTTGTTTTACTGAACGTGAGGTATCCTTTTTCTCTGAGGTATTCTTCAAAAGTATAGTGTTGTGGTACCACTATTTTTCCACTATCGGCTATGGGGAATAAAGTGAGGCGCGATTTTTCTTTCGAGCCCTTCATTTGCTTTTTAAGTTTAGCCTCATCAATATTTACATTACCCCCAAAATTGATATTGTTGATTTTTATTTTAGCCCCTTTATCAATAACAAAATCAAGTGTAAGGGTATTGTTATCGAGTGTAGTATCTTTTTTCTCGTAAATTTTTACTTTTGTTTCTCTAAAACCCTTTTCTGCATAGTATTTGCGAATTACTTCCGACGCACTTATTTTCATATTCTCCGTAACCACCCGATTGGGTACTAACCCGGTTTTACCACGCAGATCATCTTGTTGCCCTTTTGGAATTCCTTTAAAATTAAAATTGGCTAATCGAGGGCGCTCCGTAACAGCAATTTCAATTTCGATATTTTTTCCGGTGAGTTTCGTAACATATATTTCAACTCCACTAAAATAATTTTGCGCCCATAGTTTGGTTATTGCTTTTGAAAATTGATCACCTCCGGGAATATTAATTTCGTCGCCAACATTAATATTGGCAATTGAAATCAATAGGTTTTCGTCGAAGAATCGGTTACCGGTAACTTTTACGGCTGCTACTTTATATTTTTTGGGCGTTTTTTGATTGAATAGATTAATCAGATCCGCATCTACAGAAGTGATAGTGGTATCGGTGGTTTGTTGTGCTGCTAATGGTTGAATAGAGTATAAAACAACAAATAAGAACAACAATAATGTAATCGGTTTCTGCATCCCTTTTCTTTTTCGCTTTGCTGTTTTTTGCACCGGTTTTGTGCACAGCAGTTGATTTGGTTTATTTAGGCTGGGCAAATTAATGTCAATAATGAAAACTGTTTGTTAAATCGCACCCTATTATTGATGTTTATGTGGTTTCTGCTTGAATTTGTTGGCCTGTTTTACCAAATCGCCGCTCACGGGCTTGAAAATCGATGATCGCTTCATATAAATTTTCCTTTCTGAAATCGGGCCAACGGGTATTCGTAAAATAGAGTTCGGCATAGGCCAACTGATATAATAGAAAATTACTGATTCTATATTCACCGCTGGTACGAATCATCAGTTCCGGATCGGGAAATTCGCTAGTGGTAAGATATTGTTGTAGTGTTTCGGCGGTAATATGTTCTGCGTTTAAAACACCCGCTGCCACATCTTTTGCAATATTTTTAACGGCATTCACCAGTTCCCAGCGCGAGCTGTAACTCAATGCCATTATGAGGTTGAGCCCGGTATTAGCAGCCGTGAGTTGTAAAGCTTCTTGTAATTCCTTGTAAGCAAAAGCGGGAAGCATATTCATATCACCGATCACATGTAGGCGAATATTATTTTTGTTTAGCACCGGTACTTCTTTGCGGATAGTATCTACCAATAAAGCCATTAACCCGTCTACTTCCTGCCGGGGGCGATCCCAATTTTCGGTGCTAAAAGCGTATAAAGTAAGGTAACCGATTCCTAGTTCTGCCGCTCCTTCCACAATATTCCGAACACTTTCTACCCCATGAAAATGGCCGTAAAGGCGTTCCTGACCTTTTTCTTCGGCCCAGCGCCCGTTCCCGTCCATAATAATGGCAATATGAGCCGGCAATTGTGCCTTATTGATCTGTGCCAATAAATTTTCCTGCTTCTCCATCCACTAGATTGAGCGGCAAATGTAATAAAATAGGGCGCAACAATCAATTAGTTGGACAACGATATGTTTGTAGATTGAAGGAAAGGCCTACTTTGAAGGTAGCATAAGAATCGGTTTTGAGGCTATTCCCACGTTGGCGACCCTTAATACCAATAGAACTACCCGTTTCATAGCTTCTATCCTGTAATAAAAAACCGGGTGACGGAGAGCCATCGGGTAAAGGGGGAAAGGCATCGGGAGCATAGGTACCACTTACGTCATCTAGATAATCGGTATTGGTAAACCGATATATCAATTCGGCAAATACATTCATTTTTGTATTAAGCGCATATTTAATACCAAGGGTAATTGGTATGGCTAAAGCTATAGGGCTATATGGTTTTTTATTGGGGTACAATGAGCTACCTTGGCCCTCTGTGCCTAAGGGGCGTAAATAGTATTTTTGTCCATTTAGATAAGCATATGGATCATAGGAAAAAACACCCAACCCCAAACCCACATAAGGAGTGAAGTTATAGCCTTCAAAACCGGGCTGGAAGCGAAAAAAATTGAAATCGCCGGATACACATAACTCCCACACATTTGTATTAAAACTCAAATTGCGTCTTCGTTGTACCGGGTTTTCACTATAAATATCCGAATACCCTAAAAAAGCATATTCACCCGAAATTCTGATGCCGATATAATTAGAAACTTGTTTACGAAAGAAAATACCTGCCGCCGGTTTAAGTCTTTTTATACGCCCATCGGGATTTAAATCGCCAAAATAATGCGCTACACCCACCCCAAAGCCAATTTCACCGGTATGCACAAAGCTTTCCAAAAGTTGTGCACGGGTTAAGAAACTTATCGTACCCAAAAAAAATATCAATAGCAACCTTTTCAGCATGCTCCGGTGTATTTACTTATGTAAAATAGCGCTAAAACCATCATGAAAATGTTAATTTCTCTTATCAAGACCCCAAGTTAGCTTAGAGCGCAGTGTCGACAAAAAACTATTTTCACTTAATCGTATCAAACTTATGTCGAATTGCTCCTTTCTCACCGCTAATTGTATCGTTTTCGGTACAATCTCTCTTCTGGCATCGAGCGCACAGATAAATTGATCTGCCCTACCTTCTACCTCAAAAGAAATAATATTATTATCAGGTACAATAATAGAGCGAACATTTAAATTATGTGGTGCTACAGGTGTAATAACAAAGCTCGACGATTCCGGAAATACGATCGGCCCATTACAACTAAGATTATAGCCTGTTGAACCTGTTGGCGTAGCAACGATCAACCCATCGGCCCAATAAGTATTTAAAAATTCACCATTTAAGTAAGTATGAATTTTAATCATAGGAGAAATATCTCGCTTATGAATCGCAAATTCATTCAAAGCAAATGGGCCTTCTCCAAATAAAGGGATGTTGGCATCTAAATGCAGAAGGGTTCGCTTATCAATTAAAAAAGTATGATTTACCAGTGCTTCTACAGCACTCGCTAAATCTTCTCTACTGATACTAGCCAAGAAACCTAGCCTGCCGAAATTGATCCCTAATACCGGAATATTTTTATCTTTTACCAACGTAACCGTATCGAGCATTGTACCATCACCGCCTAAACTAATCAGGCAATCGATCGAATCATCTAAATCTTCATGTCCGCCGAAATATTTGATCTTTCTGGTGAGATGCTCCGGAATGTTAAACTTTTCGAGCAAAGTATCATATAAAAGAATGGCAATATCATATCTACTAAGTTCTTCCAACAAAATCACCAAAGGATTTTCTTGTTCGGTATCTAAACCCCTACTATAAATCGCAACTTTCATTTTTGCCATTTAGCCAGTTAAAAATCGTTTCGTGATTGTAAATATACACCTTCCCTTCCCAGTTGGTTAAAGCTATACTCAATTTTAAACACAAAATCATAAATCGATACAATATCGAGCCCTATTCCATAAGATCTTAAGAGGGTATTGTTGAGCGTATTGGAAGGAACCGCATATTTATTGTAAGCATACCCGACATCTCCATACAGTTTTAAGAAAAACCGAAATGGAATCTTGTCATGTGTTTTACTCCGAAATGGGTTATGGAGCACATATTTCCCCACCTGCTGTTGTAGCGTGGTTTTAAGTGCTGCCCCAAAATTTCCGTCAACTACATTATATTCTAAGCCACGCATAAAAAAATAACCGTATCCAAATAATCGCTGATCAAAGAAATCACTTTTTTCCGGTGTTCGGATTGCTGCAAATCCTTCCAAATGCAAAAATGTTTTTTTGGCTAATGGCTTTACATATACTGCCCGAATATTGGCTTGCCATAAATGCGTTTCCCTGTTGATACCTCTTTTTGTTATTCCTACATCCAGCATCCACCCTTTGAGGGGATAATAAATATAATCTGTATTATAATATTTGAATTCATAAGAAAAATCGGGGTATTTAAATCGTTGTACACCAAATGGGTAATAGTTAGGATTTACTTTTATGATACTATCACTTATTTCCTGATCGTTATATCCGACTCTAAAATAATGTCTTTGCTTATTATCAGGCCTCCAGCTGTAGGCCAATTCGGCACGCATTGTTTTTCGCATGATATCTTCCCCTCGAAAAAAGGCTTGCTTATTATTGATGGTAGCATAATTCAATTCGCGCTGCGTTGCGTATAGGTATCCGATGCTAAACCCTTTCGTTAATTTTTTATCAACAAAAGGCAAATTATATCGTAGGGTTATTTGTTGTGTATAACCTGTAATAAGCCAAATATCTAAATTATCGTTTCTCCCGCTGATATTATTCTGGATAAATTTGAGTCCATAATTAACACGCTCTAAACTGGCTTTCTGATCTACAAACCATTGATTAAAATTACGGTCAACTAATTTGAAGTAGGGTAAAGGAAACAGATACCATCGCTCTTTGACTAATACATGAATATCTACCGTACTATCGGTTTTAACAGCATCTACAAGCACGTCTACAAAGAGGGTTGTATTCATGAGTAACTGTTTGGATAGTATTATTTTCTCTCTTAGCGTTTGATCATTCAGGATTTCATCTTTCTTAAATACTATCTCCCGATATACAATAAAATCATGGGTACGTTTATTTCCTTCGATAATAATTTTATTAACCTTCCATAAGGAATCGGGTGTTATTTGCTGCGCCCATATTTGTTCATATGCGCATAAATTAAAAAATAGTAGTAGCAGCAAAAAACGCATCAAGAGGAACGATTAACTTACATATTCAGATAGGAAATCAAGTGGCGATAATTCTCTTTCAGTTCATTCGCGTATTCTTCTTCTCCAAAATAATACCGAACGATATATTCGTACCGTTGAAAAGTAGCTACTACATCGGATACTTCCATCTTATTGATCTTAAGGGTAATAATTACCAAACCGGTAGATGGCTCTGTATAGGTATTCAATTGGGTAATATAAGCGTCATTTGTTTCCACCAATCTACTCAGTTCTCCGAATGAAAAATTACGTTTATCTGTTTCCAAAACAATTACAGCCCCTTTATCTTCATTGCCTAAAAAAACAGATAGGGTTTTGAGTAGTTCAGCAGTTAATACCACTCCTTGTAGTTCTTGTTGCTCATTCACAACAGGCAGAAGGGATAATTCATGCGCCGCTATTGTACGAAGTGCTGTAAAAAAATGCTCGTCCGGCCGTACCGATAATGGCTGCAACAATATAGGATCAGATAAATGGATAGACCCATCTTCTGCATCCAATAAATTTTCCTTACTTATCAGTCCAACAAATTTCTCTTCACTCAAAACAGGTAAATGAAGGATATCATAGTCATCCATCAACCCCAACGCCAAAGCGGGCTTATCATGGATTGATAAAGCTGGAATATTATTATTGAGTAACTGGGATACTAGCATATTTTTTTAAAAAGCTATCCAGTATAACATTGAATTCGCCGGGCACTTCCATCATAGGTGCATGGCCGCATTTATCAATAAAATGCAATTCACTGTTTGGGATTAGTTTATTAAATTCTTTTCCAACAAATGGTGGAGTAATGGTATCATTATTTCCCCAAATAAGTAAGGTAGGTTGTTTGATTTGATTTAGCTCTTCACCCAAATTATTGCGGATGGCGCTTTTGGCCAATGCAATGATCTTAATTACTTTCAGGCGATTATTTGTTATCTCAAACACTTCATCTACCAACTCTTTAGTGGCTACTGCAGGATCAAAAAAAGTTAATTGGGTTTTCTTTTTGATATATTCGTAATCACCCCTTTTAGGATAACTATCACCCATACCATTCTCAAATAAACCACTACTGCCGGTAAGTGTTAAGGTTTTGATATGTTCAGGGTGCTTGAGAACATGTACTAACGCTACATGGCCTCCCAAGGAGTTACCCAACAAATGGATATGCTGATAGCCTAGGGTTTCAATGAATTTCTGAACATATTTTTCGAGCCCTCCTACAGAAGTGTGAAAAATATCGAGATCAAAAAGTGGTAGAATAGGAACCACCACTTTGAAGTTTTTACTGAAATGCCCGATGAGGTGCTCAAAATTACTCATGGCACCAAATAAACCATGGAGCAGTAAAAGGATTTCTCCTTCTCCCTCCTCTATAAAACGGAACTTATCAACTTGTTTAATCTCGTAATTCATCAGTTTGATCTTAAGGTGCTATGGCATCTGCACAAATAAAATGAAAAAAACGAACAATCGTTTGGAAAAAGCTAATTTCTTTCAGAAACAGCCTAGGTATACTGCTAAGGTACTGAAAAAAGGGCATATTTATGATTTAGTAAGCATGGTAATGGGTAAAAGCTGCTTATTTAAGTTGTCGAAAAACAGACTGAGTTCTGTAAACATCCCTTTAAAAAGCGGAACCAATTGTGCTAATAAGTTAATGGCAACAGGACCAACCCTGTGCAACCAGGGATAAAATTTGGAGTTTGTAATGGTATAAGGTTTCAGTAATTCCATTTTCTCGGCATAAAATACCAGGATGCTAAAAAAAGTAAGATATAATAAAGCAAATACAACGATACCTGCCAGTTTATTGACCCATCCCAGCATACTCAAATCGAGCAAAGTTTCTATGAGTTTGGCACCGATCCTCACCAAAAAACCTACTGCTATGATGATGATTATAAATGCCAAAAAAGGAAGCCAGAAACCATTCACATGAACCGATGCGGATAACCACCTAGCTACCAGTGTACTCATTTTCAAGGCTGCGGCTATTCCTAAAAAAATTCCTATAAACGAAAAAAGAGCCACTACCAGCCCTTTTTGCATGCCTTTCCATATAGCCATTATAAATAGAATTACAACAATGACGTCGAGTAACATTTTATTATTTACTCAATAACGTTTTTACCACTCCTGCAATTGCTTTACCATCGGCTTTTCCGGCCAGTTGTTTACTGGCAACACCCATAACTTTACCTAAATCAGCTACACTGCTTGCTCCCAGTTCTTGAATAATAGCGCTTATTGCCGCCTGAAGTTCTTCTTCACTCATTTGAGCAGGTAAGAACTGTTCAATCACAGCTATCTCTTCCTGTTCTTTTTGTGCCAGATCGATACGGTTTTGTTGTTGAAATATATCGAGCGAATCTTTCCGCTGCTTCATCATTTTTTGTAAAAGCTTGAGTTCGCCCTCGGCAGTAACTTGTCCGTTTGCACCGGGCTCTGTTTTTGCTTTTATAATTTCCGCTTTAATAGCCCTTAAGCCTCTGAGTAAGCCCTCATTTTTACTCTTCATTGCCTCCTTCATGGCTCCCATAACCTGTATTTCTAAACTCATTATTATTTTATTTAGCTTCTTTTAATTGTGTTTCCCTGAACTTTTTATAAAACGATTTTGCAAAGGTTTTGATATCGTCTGTAATGGCCTGCTGACCGGTTGCACGTTGATACGAATCGGCCATACCCATAAATGTTTGATAAAAAAAATCGGCCATTTCATCCACCATCATTTGATTTGTCCATAAATCGATACGCAAAGCACTTTTATCTTCCCCATCCCAGAATGCCAACATCATGGCTTTTGCTTTTTGCTTCATATCGGCTGTACTATCGGTAGCATTCCAGCTAATATCATGTGGTACTTTTTGCTCGTCGAGCGAAATATCGATTGAAATATTTGATTGTTTCATATAGCAATATAGCTGGCAAAATTAATGCTAAACATCAATGGCTGCCATTATTTCTGCATAGCATAAGGAAGCAGAAGTATCCCAGCTATACTTTGCTGCTTGCTCAAAACCCTCCTGAATTCGTTTACTACGCTCTATTTCGCTTTTATACAGGAGCTGCATTTGAGCCGCAATATCTGCGGGGTCAGTAGGATTGGCATAACAAGCTGCCTTTCCGCCAACTTCCGGCATACTCGATGTATGGGAGGTAATTACCGGCACACCGGATTGCATCGCTTCCACTATGGGTAAACCAAAACCTTCCCAATTACTGGTATATATCATAGCATAGGCACCGGCCACCAATGCTTGTAGATCTGTTTCGGGAAGATAGCCTGTAAGCACTATATCATTTTTGTATTTATAAGTTTTCAGTTTCTCTAAAAAAGTTTCATAATGCCAAGCTAACCTGCCCGCAATTACGAGTTTCATATTGCTCTTGTGCCACTTTTTAAAAAGCGAAAATGCCTTGAGTAGGTGAAGTAGGTTTTTACGTGGACTAATACCTCCTGTGAACAAAAAATATTCCTGCTCATCCGTAAACTTTTTTTTCACTGCTTCTTTTTCCTCCCAAGGCAAGGGTGCAAATCCTTTTCTTGCCGCACCGGGAATTACTTGTATTGATTTTTGTAACGTAGGGAATTGAGTAAGAATATCTTTTTGAGAGAACTGAGATACGGTGATGATCCTTGTAGCTTTCTTCAAAAACTTTGGCGTAAATCGTTCATAGTACCATTGATTCCATTTGGTATTATCTTTTGGAAAATGTTTATACGCAAGATCATGAATAATCAATACTTGGGGAATATTCGATAGTAAACTGCAAAACCCATAGGGTTGGAGCCATACAGCGGCCCCAATTCTTTTCACTGCTTTCGCTGCGGCTATATTGTACCAATATAAAAAACCCGGAACATGCTTGGCAGCCGGCTTTATAAGCATGGCACTTACATTTGGTGCAATGATAAAAGAATGGTTAAATGGTTTATCGAATAATAATACAAATGCATGTTCGGGATGTGTAAGGATGAGCCTGCTTACTATTTCCCAAGCATAATGTCCGTAGCCTTCCCGCTTTTCATCCTGAAAAAAAATAGCATTAACCGCTATAACCATAATAATCGAATAAGTTAATCGTGCAAATCGGTAACACCTCCGGATACAGTATACTTCATAGCATCCGCAGCACTGATATCGGTTAGCGGTTTTATGCGAGCAATAGGTACCATATAGGTGATACCCGAAATAGCATAGGAATGTGGCACATATACCGTAACATGTTCTTCCAAACCAAATTCAGCACTACTTTTTTGGGTAATGAACCCGATACGCCAAACATCACTGGCATCTACATTTACTAAAACAGGTTTATCAAATTTCTTTTTGTTCCCCGCAAAAGCTTCTAAAAAATCTTTGACTGAGGAGTATATAAATTTAATGCCCGGCGTTTTTTCTAACACCGTATCGAGAAGTGCAACCAACCTGCCAACAGCAAATAAAGAGGATAGCCAGCCTACTAATAATACCAATATCACTACTACAATAAAACCTAAGCCCGGTATTTTCACCAAGTTCCCTTGGGCATCCTTAGGAACAAAAGAAGGGGCAAAAACATGAATGATATTAGGCAAAATATCATCTACTAAATTAAATAAACTCAATACTACCCAAATCGTAATACCAATAGGGGCTAACACAATAAGCCCCTGGAAAAAGTATTGCAATAATTTAGACAGTATAGATCGTAAACGCATAAACCCTTATTAAAGATGCAAGATAAACAGAATTGCATTACCCGCAGAAACACAAAACTAACACCGGTAAGTATTGCCGTTCGTCAAGTTGCAAAGCCATTAATAATAATTTAATACAAAAACCTACATGGAAACTTTTGCAACGATAAAAGTTTCCATAGTTTTGCACCCGAATATGGCAACGCAAGATCGAATTATTGAGAAAGCACACGAGCTTTTTTTCCGCTATGGTATAAAAGCGGTAACCATGGATGATATTGCTTCCCATTTAGGAGTAAGTAAAAAAACCATTTACCAGTTTTATGCAGATAAAGATGCCTTGGTAAACGCCATTGTAATGGTGGAAACAGAGCAGGATGAGGCGGAATGTGCTAGGCATAGAAAAGAAAGTGAGAATGCTATTCATGAGGTTTTTTTAGCATTAGACATGATGCAAGAAATGATGTCTACCATGAACCCGGGAATTATTTTTGAATTGAAAAAATATCATCCCGCTGCCTTCAAGCTTTTCAACGACCATAAAAATAAATTTCTCTATAAAGTAGTAAAAGAGAATATTGAGAAAGGAAAAAAAGAAGAACTCTACCGGTCCGATGTAGACCCTGATATATTAGCTAAGTTCAGGATCGAAAGCTTTTTTGTGCCATTTAATCCGGAATTATTCCCTACGGCTAAATATAGTTTACTAGATGTACAAGCCATATTATCGGAGCACTTCTTATATGGCATTGCCACAGCAAAAGGA
This sequence comes from uncultured Flavihumibacter sp., assembly GCA_902168225.1. GTDB lineage: Bacteria > Bacteroidota > Bacteroidia > Chitinophagales > Chitinophagaceae > Sediminibacterium. The sequence continues at coordinate 66,566 of CABHOW010000164.1, forward strand.
CAAAAATTAATTGCCAAGTATAAAAAACAAAGAGAAAAAAACTTTAAACCATGAGCATGAAAAAACAATCGAAACTATTGCTCTGTTTGCTATTTCTTACAAGCACTTTAGTAGCGCAAAAAACTGCCACTAAATACGAATTTAGTATTGTACAAGCAGTAGATTACGCTAGAAAAAATAATGTGCAGGTAAAGAACGCATTACTGAATATTCAGTCGCAAATACAAACAAACAGAGAGATCACAGCAGCCGCTTTACCTACGCTTACCGGAAGTATCGGTACCCAACACTTACCCAATATTGCCGTTACGGTAATACCCGACTTCATTTCTCCTGCCACCTATGGCGTATTGGTAAAGGAAGGAGTAAAAGATGGAAATGGTAATCCCATCCAAATGCCAAATAATTTTGGATTTGTAAATGCACAATTTGGTACTAAATACAATGCCAGTGCAGGCGTTAGCTTACAGCAATTATTATTCGACGGACAAGTATTTGTTGGTTTACAGGCCCGTAAAGCTTCCATCGATTTCCAAACAAAAGGCGCCGAAGTAACCGAAGAAACCATCAAAACAAATATTTATAAGATATACTATCAATTGGTTGTTAGCAGAACTACTTTAACCATTTTAGATGCGAATATTGATCGCCTCAGCAAATTGGAACAAGATGCAAAAATTTTATACAAGAATGGCTTTGCCGAAAAAATCGATATCGATAAAGTATCCGTTCAGCTAACAAACTTGAAAACGGAAAAATTGAAAGCACTAAATGCTATCAACATGGGATACTTCGGGCTGAAAACCTTAATGGGTATGCCTGTTGCAGATACCTTGATACTTACCGACACATTAAGCTATGAACAAATAAAAACAGATATCACGCACGATGAATATACCTATAATGATCGTAAAGATTATCAGTATTTAGGGTTCGCAAAAAAACTAAATGAGTATAATATCCGAAGATATAAACTAAGCTATATACCCACAGTTGCATTAGGCGCTTCCTATACCAAACAAGCTTTAAGGAATGAATTTAGTTTCTTCAAGAAGGGCGATTGGTTTACAGCCTCTAACATCGGATTAAATATTTCAGTTCCGATTTTTGATGGCTTTGCAAAAGATGCCCGTATTAAGAGAGCCAGAATTGATCTACAAAATACCAATAACCAAATTGAAGCGCTGAAACTGAGTATTGATAATGCAGTAGAGCAAGCCCGTTTAAAATTCAAAGACGCCATTGCTACTATGGATTTCCAAAAACAAAATATGGAGCTTGCGGAAAAAGTATATGCCCAAACCAAGAAAAAATACGAAGTGGGTACCGGGTCGAATACAGAAATCAATGCTGCCGATGTAGATCTTAAAACAGCACAAAGCAATTATATCAGCGCATTGTATGATGCAGTAATTGCCAGGATCGATTATTTATCAGCCGTAGGAAAATTATAAATAAAACCATAAAACGACTATTATGTTTACTATAAAATCATTTGTTACTATTAGCGCAGCGACCATCTTACTGGTATCCTGCGGAGGAAATGGAAAAGCTGGTAACAGCTTGGCCGATAAAAAAACAGCGCTTGAGAAATTGAAAACTGAGCAATCAGCCCTTGCAGACAAAATTAAAAAGCTTCAAACAGAAATCAATAAGCTGGATACCGCTGCTACAGCCAGTACAGCAAAACTTGTAGGCTTATCTCCAGTGAGCAATAGTGATTTTTTACATTATATAGATCTTCAGGGAAATGTGAATGCCGATAATGTATCTTATGTAGCACCTCGCATGGGAGGCGGCCAAGTAAAAGCCATCTACGTAAAAAAAGGAGATATTGTTAAACAAGGGCAACTGCTTATTAAATTAGATGACGCTATCACTCGCCAATCAGTGATTGCTGCACAAAAAGGATTGGAAACACTTAAAACACAATTGAATTTCGCTAAGGATCTATACCAACGGCAAACCAACTTATGGAAAGAGGGTATTGGTACAGAAGTACAATTGATTTCTGCAAAAAACAATGTACAATCACTCGAACGCCAACTAGCTGCCAGCGAAGAGCAGGTTAAGGTTGCAGAAGAGCAGTTAAAAGCTTCGAATGTGTTGGCAGATGTGAATGGATATGTAGATGAACTCAACGTTCGCGTAGGGGAAATTTTTGCGGGATTAGCCGGTGTAAACCCGCAAATAAAATTAGTAAGCAATGCAGGTTTAAAAGTATCAGCATTGGTTCCTGAAAACTATAGTGGTAGAATTAGGCAAGGATCGAAAGCGATAATCCATTTCCCTGATATCAATAAAACTATTACCAGCAGTGTAGCTGTAGCGAGCCGCTCTATTGATGCCAATACCAGAAGCTTTAATGTTGAAATTCATTTGCCTTACGACCCCGCTATTCGCCCGAACCAAGTAGCGCAAATTAAGTTTCAGGATTATGAAGCCAAAAACGCCATTGCGATTGAAGTTAATACCGTACAAACAGATGAAACCGGTAAATATGTTTATGTGGCTTCACAAGAGGGTTCTAAACTGGTAGCTCGCAAAAAAGTGATTACGATTGGGGAAGCTTATGGCCAATTTGTAGAAGTAAAATCCGGATTGAAAGTTGGTGATCAACTTATCACAAATGGCTATCAAAACGTATATGAAGGTCAGCTACTTGCTGCGTTAGCAAAATAAATTAACTACTTCAAACCTTCGTTTGAATCAAACTATCTGATATGAATATCATAGAAGGCATCGCTAAAAAATTTAAAGAATTTAAACCTACCAGTTGGGCGGTTGATAATAGAACAGCGATCTATATTATTACCATTCTTATATCCTTGTATGGATTGAATAAATTCAATACCATGCCTAAGGAACAGTTTCCCGATATCGTAGTTCCCACTATTTCGGTAACCACCGTTTATTTTGGTAACTCGCCAAAAGATATTGAGAACTTAGTAACCCGACCCATTGAAAAACAATTAAAATCGATCAGTGGCGCTAAAGTCAAAAAAATTCAATCTACCTCACAGCAAGATTTTAGTTTGATAGTTGTTGAATTTGACACCGACATCAAAACTGAGTTAGCCAAACAAAAAGTAAAAGATGCGGTAGACAAAGCACAAACTGATTTACCGAACGATCTTACCTCACAACCGAACGTACAAGAATTTGCTTTTAGTGAGTTGCCTATTATGTTCGTAAATATCAGTGGTAGTTATGATGGGGTTCGTTTGAAAAAATATGCCGATAAGTTGCAGGATCGCTTCGAAGAAATGAAAGAAGTGAGCAGAGCAGAGATCGTAGGCGCCCCAGAAAGAGAAATCCAAATTAATGTAGACCCCATAAAAATGCAGGCGGCTAAAATTACATTTACAGATATTGCCAATGCAGTGGGATATGAAAACAAAGATATTAGCGGAGGCTTGGTAGATGTAGGTGATATGAAACGGAATATCAAAGTAAAAGGGCAATTTGTTTCTGCTTTGGATATGCAAAATATCATTATCAAAAATATATCAGGTGCCCCTATCTATTTAAGAGATATTGCTACGCTTGTAGATACGGTAAAAGAAACGGAGAGTTATGCACGACTAGGCGGAGAAAACGTTATAACCCTTAACATTGTTAAACGGTCGGGTGAAAATCTTATCAATACAGCCGATGGAATTAAGAAGATCGTTGCAGAAATGCAAGCTTCACAAGATCTTCCCAAAGATTTAAAAGTATTAATTACAGGAGATCAAAGTAAGCAAACAAAAACCTCGTTTAATGAATTAGTAAATACAATTATAATCGGCTTCGTTTTAGTATTACTGATTTTGATGTTCTTCATGGGTGTAACCAATGCCTTCTTCGTTGCATTAAGTGTACCCCTTTCGGTATTCGTTGCTTTCTTGTTCTTACCCGTTGCCGACTTTATTGTAGGAACCGACGTTACCCTCAATTTTATCGTTCTTTTCGCCCTCTTATTTGGTTTGGGTATTATTGTGGATGATGCCATTGTGGTAATTGAGAATACGCACCGTATATACAATAATGGTAAAGTAAAAATTGAACGATCTGCTAAAGAAGCTGCAGGAGAAGTATTTATTCCGGTATTGGCAGGAACCGCAACTACGTTGGCACCATTCTTTCCTTTGTTACTATGGAAAGGGCTGATTGGTAAGTTTATGATTTACTTACCAACGATGTTGATTTTAACACTAGCAGCCTCATTGATTGTTGCGTTTATCATTAACCCTGTATTTGCGGTTAGCTTTATGAAACCCGAAGGCAGAGAGTTTGAACAACCTAAAGCTGCCATATTCAAAAAATGGTGGTTCTGGACCATGGGTGTTTTTGGTATATTATTTAACCTGATCGGCTGGCATGGCTTTGGTAATTTCCTCATTTTTATGGCACTACTAATTGTATTAGAGCGTTATGTATTGAGAAATATTATTCACTACTTCCAAGAGCGTGTATTACCCGGTTTAATGAGCAGGTACGAAAAACTATTACGCTGGATATTGGTAGGAAGAAGACCCAGTTGGTTTTTAGTAGGTTTATTTTTATTATTTCCTATTTCACTCATCTTATTAGTTCTTAGGAATAACCCCAAACCTTTTTTCCCTAGTGGGGATCCAAATTTTGTGTATGTATATTTAAAAATGCCAATAGGTACAAGTACTAAAACTACAGATTCTGTAGTACGTATTTTGGAAAATAAAGTATACAAAATTTTAGAAAAAGAAAAACCGGGAACAGAAGGCTCTATGGTTGAAAGTGTTATTGCCAATGTAGCTGTTAGTGCTAATAATCCACGCGACAATAACAGGAGCACCCAATCTAATTTAGGTAGAATTCAAATTTCATTTGTAGAGTTTGAAAAACGACATGGAAAAAGTTCGGCCGTTTATTTAGATGAAATTCGTAAAGCTATGAAAGGCATACCCGGTGCTTCTATAGAAGTAGGAAAAGAAGATGGTGGACCCCCCACAGATCCCCCTGTTAATATCGAAATCGTAGGAGATAATTTTGAACAGATAGCTAAAGTAGCGTATGATTTACAAAACCATTTGGATACTAACCGTGTTGCAGGTATTCAGAATTTACAACTAGACGTTGATTTGAATAACCCTGAAATTACGGTAAACATCAACAGAGAAAGGGCATTACAAGAGGGTGTGAGTACCGGACAAGTGGGCATGGCGTTAAGAACAGCTATTTTCGGACAAGAAGTAAGTAAACTGAAAGATGGTGAAGACGATTATAAGATTCAATTACGCTATCAAGGGAGAGCGAGAAATAATGTAGTTGATCTTATGAATATGCGTATTACTTTCCGCGATTTTAATAGCGGACAAATAAAGCAAATACCATTAAGCAGTGTAGCTACTATAGATTATACCAATACTGCCGGTGGTGTGAAGAGAAAGAATCTTCATCGTACTATTCAAATACAATCGGCTGTTACCGATCCTTCACTTACACCTATCATTAATGCTGAATTAGCTAAATTGATCGATGAGTTTAAAAGAAAATCTCCACTACCTCCCGATGTGGTAATCAGGCAAACAGGTGAAAGTGAGCAACAGGCTGAAACCCTGAGCTTCCTGGGTGTATCGATGTTAACAGCTTTATTACTTATCTTCTTAATATTGGTACTACAGTTTAATAGTTTAAGTAAACCGTTTATCGTATTAACAGAAATATTCTTCTCTATCATTGGTGTGTTTATGGGTTATGCCATAACAGGTATGAGTATGGCAACCATCATGGTAGGAGTGGGTGTTGTAGGTTTGGCCGGTATTGTAATTAAGAATGGTATTTTGTTGATTGAGTTTACCGATGAATTGAGAGGGCGTGGTTATCGAACAAGAGAAGCTGCTATTCAAGCAGGAAAGATCAGGATTATTCCGGTGATGCTCACTGCGTTAGCAACTATCTTAGGTTTATTACCATTAGCCATTGGTTTCAATATCGATTTCGTATCCATGTTCCAACATTTGAACCCGCATATTTTCTTAGGGGGAGATAGTGTGGTATTCTGGGGGCCATTAAGCTGGACGATCATTTTTGGATTGATCTTCTCCTTCTTCCTCACATTAATAATGGTACCCAGTATGTACTTGATTTCTGAAAGGTTAAGGCGACCCATGGCGAAATTCTACGGCACAAAATATATTGCCTTACTTGGCTTCACCGGTCCACTATTCTTCTTATTTGTAGGAATTATGTATTTGGGTAGAGCTATTCAAGGTAAAAAAGTTTGGTTAGGTAACCATGCAACGAACAAGTAATAAGTATAGTTGATTTTAGGTTTGGATATTACCGCCCCTTGTTTTTGGGGCGGTTTTTTTTAACCATACTTCAACCCCTATAGCCATTCATCCTCTTACAGGAAAATACATTTATCTTGTATTTAATTTTATATTTCAAATAGAAAATATGCGTAACCACGAGATAGACTATCGCATTTTTGGTGAAGAGATGCAATATGTAGAAGTTGAATTAGATTATAATGAAACAGCCGTAGCGGAACCCGGTGCCTTTATGATGATGGAAGATGGCATTACTATGGAAACCATGTTTGGCGATGGTAGTCAGCAACAAAATAATAGTATATTCGGTAAGTTATTAAATGCAGGTAAAAGAGTATTGGTAGGAGAAAGTTTATTTATGACTGCTTTTACTAATGTAAATAATGCTAAAAGAAGAGTAAGTTTTGCCTCCCCTTATCCGGGTAAAATTATTCCGCTTAATCTTCAAGAGTTTAATAATACTATTATTTGCCAAAAAGATGCTTTCTTATGCGCTGCTAAAGGCGTAAGTATTGGTATTGAGTTTCAAAAAAAATTGGGTACCGGTTTATTCGGTGGGGAAGGTTTTATAATGGAGCGTTTAGAGGGAGATGGTATGACTTTTTTACATGCCTGCGGTCATGTACTAAAAAGAGAACTCCATCCCGGTGAAATATTGAAAATAGATACCGGATGTATTGTTGGATTTACTGCTACCGTTAACTACGATATTCAATTTGTTGGTGGCATTAAGAATAGTTTATTTGGTGGAGAAGGTTTATTTTTTGCCACACTCACCGGACCGGGAACTGTTTGGATTCAAACATTACCCATCAGCAGATTAGCAGGCAGAATTTTACAGTATGCCACCACTACACGTAGAGAAGAGGGTAGCATTTTAGGAGGCCTGGGTAATTTATTAGATGGAGATGGAAGGTGGTAGGCCTATGATTTGGCCACAATCGACGAGATTATTTTAGTAGCATGCTCTCTTGAGTTTTCAATGAAAAGTCGGTGTGTATTCATTCCTCCACAGATTACCCCTGCTAAATAAACACCGACAATATTGGTTTCAAAAGTTGCTTCATTAATCAAAGGAGCCATCACTTCATCGTTCGATAAACTAATACCGATTGATCGTAGAAAATTGAGATTAGGCTGATAACCTGTTAATGCAATTACCCAATCATTAGGAAGGGTAATATTCCCTTCTTCAGTTTCAATATCAACTTCATGCTCTCTTATTGCTAAAATGTTAGCATTATAGTAAGCTTTGATAGAACCTTCCTCTATTCGGTTTATAATGTCGGGGCGCACCCAATATTTAACGCGCTGTCCGATTTCTTTTCCGCGTACGAGCATAGTTACATTCGCCCCTTTACGCCATGTTTCCAACGCAGCATCTACTGCAGAATTTTGCGCACCCACTACCAATACATTTTGAAAAGCATAAAAATGAGGATCTTTATAATAGTGGGTAACTTTAGGTAAATCTTCTCCCGGTACATTCAAGGGAAATGGAATATCATAAAAACCTGTAGCTATAATAATATTATCGGCTGTGTACTTTCTCTTATTTGTAGTTACGCTAAACTTGTTGTTTTCCTGTTTCTCTACTGTTTGTACTTCCTCAAATAAATGAATGGCTAATTTATGGGAGCTTGCTACTCTTCTATAATACTCTAATGCTTCGCTTCTTGTGGGTTTTGGGTTATTAGACACAAATGGTACATTGCCTATTTCTAACCTTTCAGAGGTGGAGAAAAAGGTCATGTTAGTTGGATAATTGTAAATCGAATTAACCAGTGCCCCTTTTTCAAGTATTACATATCCTAATCCCTTTTTTTGTGCTTCTAAGGCGCAGGCTAAACCTATGGGTCCCCCGCCGATGATAATTACTGAATAATGAGAAATCGTCATGCCCAAAGATAAGATCAATTAAATCCCTTAGAAACTAATTCGTTGATTATCTCAATCCCCTGTATTAAAATTATGAATTTTAAAAAATAAGCATTTAGTCTACTATTTTAATAGACTAAACACTTATCTTTGAGTTTCGAGTTACTAAAAGCGGTTTTAACGCAAAAAAATTTATCATGACGAAAAAATTATTTGTTTCTGTATTAATTATAATAACAGTTATTTCTGTTAATGCACAGCAAAAAGTAGATATACAAAAAAACAATTTAAAGTTATCAGTTGATTTAACTTCAATTGCACACCCATTAGATAAAATATATTTAACCTACTATAATACTAGTACCAAAGTAAGATTTATTGATAGCATAGACGTTAGTCAATCACGTATTGCAAATTTTACTACCTACTTGCCTGAACCTATTTTAGGAACATTAAGAATTGCACGCGATGCTTACAATATCTTTCTGGAAGAAGGGGCAATTACAGTTACTGCTAAAGATTCATTAAGTAAAAGCACTGTTAAAGGTTCGGCAGCACATATTGAATATCTTAACTTAAAAAACCGGATAGCAGTATACGACGAACCTAGTAAAATATTATATACCAAGTATAGTGAGGCAAGTAGAAAAAATGATAGAGTAGCTGCCGATAAAATAGTAGAATCGATTGATTCTTTAGAAAAAGTAATTAATGAGTCTGTTTATCTTCCCTTTATTAAGTCTGGGAAAAACTCCCCGGTTGTATTATTTGCCTTAACACAATATGCTGGCTATGCGATTGATCCACAAAAAATTGAGCCGCTCTATAATCAATTAAACGTAAAGGTAAAAGAATTGCCGGGAGCAATTCGTTTTAAAGAGAAAATTATACTTGCTAAAAAAACAGAAATAGGGCAATATGCATTACCATTCATACAAAAAGATACAGCCGGGGTAGATGTTAGTTTAGCTTCATTTAAAGGAAAATATGTTTTACTCGATTTTTGGGCAAGCTGGTGCGGTCCATGCAGGGTAGAGAATCCCAATGTAGTTAATGCATTTAATAAATATAAAAACAATGGATTTACAGTATTGAGCGTATCGTTAGATCAGCCTGGTGCAAGAGATAGATGGATTAAGGCTATTCATGATGATCAGCTAACCTGGACACATGTATCGGATCTTAAATTTTGGGATAATGATGTTGCTAAGCAATATGGTATTCAAGCAATTCCTCAAAATTATCTTATAGATACAGAGGGAAAGATTATAGGAAAGAATTTAAGAGGAGAAGCATTACAAGCCAAATTAAATGAATTATTTAAAACCAAATAACTGCTCTGTTATCGTATTTTAAAAATTATTTTATAACTTCTTCAGCCCCATTATTGCTCTCTCCAAAGTCTCTTCTTTTTTCGCAAAACAAAAACGAAGTACTTTATTATCTTCTCCGGATTGATAAAATGCAGATACAGGAATAGTTGCAATACCATATTCCTTTGTTAAGCGAATAGCTAAATCTTTATCGGATTCTTTTGAAAAACCGGCATAACTATAACATTCAAAATAACTACCATGAGAAGGTATACAGGTAAACGGTGTGCCCTGCATGAGTGTTCTGAAATAGTCTCTTTTTTGTTGTATAAATTTCCCCAATCCCGTATAGGCTTCTGTATTATCTAAATAATTGGCGAGCGCTACTTGCTTTGGGGTATCGCACGTAAAGCCATTAAACTGATGCACTTTTCTAAATTCTTTCATCAACTCTTCAGGAGCTATACAATAGCCTAATTTCCACCCTGTACAATGATAGGTTTTACCAAAAGAAAAACAAACGAAGCTGCGCTGCCATAAATCAGGATAGCGTAATATACTTTGATGGGTCAGCTCATCAAATATTAAATGTTCGTACACTTCATCACTTAAAATAAAAATATTTGTATTTGCCACAATCTCATGCAAGGCTTGCATATCTTCTTTTGAAAGTACTGCACCTGTAGGATTATGGGGTGAATTGATCATGATAAGCTTGGTACGGGGATTAATTTTTTGTTTTACTTCATCCCAAGGAATAGAATAGTCAGGATATTGCAAGGAGATAGTTATAGCTTTTGCCCCATTCACCTCTATATTGGGTATATAGCTATCATAGGCAGGTTCAAAAACAATCACTTCATCTCCCGGTTCTAGGATTGTAGTAAGTGCTGTATAAATAGCATAGGTTCCTCCGGGAGTAATAGTTATCTCCGTTTCCGGGTTAATGGTAGCTTGATATAATTGTTTCGCTTTATTCGCTAGTTTCTCGCGTAGTAATGGCAAGCCTGCCATATGTGTGTATTGATTTTGATTATCCATCATAGCTCGATACACCAATTCACGCAATTCCTCACTCATCGGAAAATCGGGAAAACCTTGTCCGAGGTTAACGGCTTGGTGTTGTACAGCAAGCTGACTCATCACCGTGAAAATAGTAGTACCAACATGGGGTAGCTTAGAAGAAATAAAAGGGTGCACAATAGATTATTTAGTGCAAGATACTACATACGCTTTTAGCATTATAATGCTAATGTATTCGACAAGCGTTTCAACTCGATCTCGGCAATTTTAGCTGCATAAGATAAGTTGATCAATCGATAAGCCTCATTTTCATAGCTCTGCTGTGCTACTTTTAAATCAATAATAGTAGATGCACCTAATGCAAAACGTTCTACAACCAAATCAAGTAATTTTTTTGAGAGCTCATAGTTTTGTTGGGATGTTTGTAATTGGGCTTTTGTAGAAGTATAAACCTGATAGGTTCTCAAGGCACCTGTTTCTACACTAAGCAAAAAAGCATCTCTTTGTGTTTTAGCAATACGTGTATTTATTTCTGCTATTTTTTGCTGACGCTTATTGATAGAACCATTATACAATGGAATAGCCAGGTTAAGTCCTACAAAAGGGCCCGAGCTTTGGTTTTGTAAAATAAATCCTGCCGCGCTGGTGGTATTGCTATAGTTAAAACCCGTTGTTCCCCGTAAGGTAGGTGCTCGTAAAGCAGCGGTTTCACGCTCGAGTAATTGGTTGATTTTTATCTGCTGTTCTGCAGCACTTATTTGTGGGTTTTGCAAGGCTGCATTTCTAATTTCTTGAAAATTGATTTGATTATCGATAATAATAGTATCCTTCACAACGATGGCAGAATCGGGTCTTACAAAGATGAGGTTTAACAAATTTACTTTCCCCTGATTAATTATCAATTCTTGCGCTTCTGCTTGTTGAACCAATGCATTATAATCGAGATCGGCCTGAAAAATATCTGCATTATTAGCTAAGCCTACTTCTTTTCTACTTTTTAAAATGCGCAATCTTTCACTGGCAACTTCCATCGATTTATGGATGGTTTGCAAAAAGTATTGCTGCCTTACAATATCATAGTATTGATTGGCAACACCTGCCATCGTATTTTGAATTTGCGCATTAAGTAAATTTTTACTAAGTAGCTCTAACTCTCCCAGGCGCTTTTTGGTAGCTTGTACGCGAAATCCATTGAACAATAATATACCGCCGGTAACTCCTGCAGTAAGGGTATTAGAACTAACACCGCTTCTTTTTAGATCTCTGGAGGGATCGGGGAATTTTTGATTGATACTTTGTACCGTTTCATTATCTGTAGCGGTAGCATTAACAGTAGGCAAGGCGCCTGCAATACCGATATTATTATTGATAGCGGCTATATCCAGATTGTCTTTTGCAAGTTGAATATCATAGCTATTCTTAAGTGCGATGGAAATAGCATTGGGTAAGGTAAGTACTTGTTGAGAAGTGGCTTGTAGCGTTAGTAAAGCGCCAATAAGATAAAGAATTGATTTACGCATATCAATGAAGTTAAAGCGGCATAAGGGATTTACTATTTATTTTACACGAGTGGGTAAAATTAGCTAACAAGGGTGCCCACATTAGCGCCCTGAACTACTTGTAATAAATTACCCTGTGTATTCATATCAAAAACGATGATCGGTAGTTTGTTTTCCATACAAAGTGTAAAAGCTGTCATATCCATTACTTTCAAGTTTTTAGCAATGGCTTCCTGAAAGCTGATTTTTTCAAATTTCACTGCCGTCGGATCTTTTTCAGGATCGGCACTATACACACCATCCACCCTTGTACCTTTTAAAATAACGTCGGCTTTCATTTCTATAGCCCGCAAAGAGCCGGCTGTGTCCGTTGTGAAATAGGGGTTTCCCGTACCTGCACCAAAAATTACCACACGCCCTTTCTCCAGATGTCGGAGTGCTTTTCTTCTTATATAAGGCTCGGCCACTTGTTCCATATTAATGGCGCTTTGTAAACGGGTATATACCCCAATTCTTTCCAGCATAGCCTGCATGGCCATAGCATTGATGACCGTTGCTAACATTCCCATATAATCTCCATGTGCCCTTTCAATACCACTTTCTGCTTCATTCATCCCTCTGTAAATATTTCCTCCACCGATTACAATAGCAACCTGCACCCCTAAATCAGTAACCCGCTTTATATCATGTGCATATTGCTCAATGATTTTGGGGTTGAATGGGTCGCCATTTTTTTGATCGCCTAATAAGGCTTCACCGGAAAGTTTTAGAAGAATACGTTTGAATTTAGGGAGCATGTAGCTTGTTTTGCGTCGCAACAAATATATTGCGAATCGCTAAAATGCAACTAAATATTTCTATCAGATACGTATCAATTTTTCTAAGTTAGGGGCTAACTGCTGCGATTTTGTATGGATATATACATGCATTCCTTCCAAAAAAAATCCCGCGGCTTAAGTGCGGCGGGATCAAGTATATCAAAAGTATAGGAGTTACTAACCTAGTGCTACTCTTCTGAATTCGGTAACGGTAACATCACCAGCACTCTTTAAGTAAGCTTCTACATTGATGCTGCCATCTTTTACAAAAGCCTGTGCTAATAATGTATTTTCTTTGAAGAAAGCATTCAATTTTCCTTCTGCGATTTTCGCGATCATTTCATCGGGTTTACCCGCCATTTTAGGATCTGCTTTCATCGTTTCTACCACAATTGCTCTTTCCCTTTCAACCACATCTGCAGGAATACTGTTGGCATCGACTGCAAGAGGATTCATGGCTGCAATTTGCATAGCCACATCTTTACCTGCTTCAGCAGCTTCTTTATTTAAACCTACCAATACACCCATACGGTTAGCACCATGAATATAAGAAGCCACATAAGGTGCTTCGATACGATCGAATTTAGCAATGCCGATTTTTTCACCTATCGCTGCTAATTTATCATTGATCAGATCAGCTATTTTGGCGCCATTGATCACCACTTCATTTAATTCTTCCGCAGATTTCACATTATTCGAAACAGCTGCATCGGCAATAGAAGTTGCAAAAGCAACAAAATCGGCGTTCTTAGAAACGAAATCTGTTTCACAAGAAATACAAACAACAAAACCTGTTTTGTTATCGGCAGAAGTTTTAGCGATGATCACACCTTCTTTGGCTTCGCGGTCGCTACGTTTAGCTGCTACTTTTTGTCCTTGCTTGCGCAACCAATCGATGGCTGCTTCAAAATCTCCGTTGGTTTCTGTTAATGCTTTTCTGCAATCCATCATGCCGGCACCTGTTGCCTGGCGCAGTTTATTAATTTCTGCTGCTGTAATAGCTACTGTAGTTGACATATGCTTAATTTTTTTCTATAGTAAAAGAAGAATGGCCGACAAATGTCAACCATTCTTTATAATGTTTCAAATGATGAAATAGTTATCTTAACGAGCACCACCACCACTTGCAGGGCGGCGATTGCTGGGTACACGGCGTTTAGGGGCACCTGCTCCGGGAGCGCCAGCTGCAGCACTGCGTCCTCTGCCACCTCTACCACCTTCTGCTTGAGCTTCTGCTTCTAAGCGGCGAGCCCTTGCTTCATTTTCATTATTGTTATCATCTGCTTCTTCCTCATCTTTTGAAGCCTGACGCTCTGCTAAGCCTTCGGCTATAGCAGCAACAATATAGTTAGTGATGATAGCGATAGATTTTGTAGCATCGTCATTAGCAGGAATAGCAAAATCTACCTTATTAGGATCACAGTTAGTATCTACCATACCAAATGTAGTGATACCTAGACGTTTTGCTTCGGCTAATGCAATATGTTCGTGACCGATATCTACCAAGAATAAAGCAGCCGGTAAGCGACCTAATTGAGCGATACCGCCTAACACTTTCTCCATTTTATCCTTATCTCTACTTAATGTTAAACGTTCTTTTTTAGTAAGACTTTCAGCGCTACCATCGTTCAACATTTTTTCGATGCTCTGCATTTTCTTTACGCTCTTACGTACGGTGTTGAAGTTGGTAAGCATACCACCTAACCAACGCTCAGTAGCATAAGGCATATTTACACGCTTCGCACATTCAGTAACAATTTCTTTTGCTTGTTTCTTGGTAGCAACAAACATGATCTTTTTACCGCTCTTTGCAATTTGCTTAATAGCTGCAGCAGATTCTTGTAAGTAATCTACTGTTTTGTTAAGATCGATAATATGAATGCCCTTTTTCTCAGCGAAGATGTAAGGGAGCATTTTAGGATTCCACTTCTTTTTAAGGTGACCAAAGTGAACGCCGGCCTCCAATAATTGCTGTTGTAGTGAAGTGTTATTTTCCATTGTATATATGTATTGTAATGTTTTGAAAAATGATTAACGCTTGCTGAACTGGTAGCTTCTACGTGCTTTTTTGTGACCGAATTTCTTACGCTCAACGCTACGAGGATCGCGCTTCAATTGGCCTGCCGCCTTTAATACCGGACGGAATTCGGGATTCACTTCCAATAGGGCACGGGCAATACCTAATTTAGCCGCTTCAGCCTGGCCTTTTAAGCCACCGCCTTCAGCATTGATAATGACATCGAATTTACCCAAAACATCCGCCGTTTTCAACGGAGCTTCTACCTGATTTTGCAGATATACCAATGGGAAATAAGTTTTATAGTCTTTGTTGTTTACAGTGATCTTACCATCGCCCTTGCTGATGAAAACACGGGTAACAGCTTCTTTACGGCGACCAACTGCGTTTTTTTGTTTTTCCATTTTATTTTACTTGATACCTCCGGAAGAGGCGTGGTTTAGAATGTTAATGCTTTGGGTTGTTGTGCAGTATGTGGGTGATTGGCACCGGCATATACAAATAATTTTTTGATCATTTTACGACCCAAACGATTTTTTGGCAACATCCCTTTTACCGCTCTTTCCATTACCACTTCAGGGCGGCGCTTTAACAGATCGCCGGCCGCTTCTTCTTTCTTACCACCGGGGTAACCAGAGAAGTTAATGTATTGCTTATCTTCCAGCTTATTACCGGTGAAAGCAACTTTATCGGCATTGATGACAATTACATAATCGCCGCAATCTACGTGAGGCGTGTAATAGGCTTTGTTCTTACCACGGAGAACTGCCGCAATTTTGGAGGCAATGCGACCAACGGTTTGATTAGTACCGTCCACAACATACCAGTTGTGCTGTACGGTAGCCGCGTTAGCATGCTTGGTGGTGAAATGAAGTTTACTCATATCTTTTATTTTAATGAACCCGGCGCTATCCCGCCCGGATGGAATCCCCTTTTTTGGGACGGCAAAGGTGCGACTATACAATGGCTTTTCCAAGAAAAAGAGCATTTATTTTTAAAGGACCTCTTGTAACTTATTGATTATCAATAAAAATTTTGACTTATTTTATTAGCTGTATCCTTCGACTCCGCTCAGGGTACTTTCATTATCTTCACAAAACTTTGAGCTACCGAAAAATTACTGCCACACAAATTTTTGACGGTCATAGATTCCTTGCATCAGGAACTGTAATAATATTTGATAGTACCGGCACTATCATAGATATCATATCTAAAGAAGAGGCGGGAGAAGATGTAGAAAATGTTGAAGGTATCCTTTGTCCGGGTTTGATAAATGCACACTGCCATCTTGAGCTCAGCCACATGAAAGGCTTGATACCGGAGCATACCGGACTCCAAGATTTTATTGTAGATGTTGTTGGTAAACGCCATTTCCCGGAAGAAGAAATACGAAATGCGATTACCAATGCAGAAAAAGAAATGATTGCCGACGGCATAATTGCAGTGGGAGATATTTGTAATAATACGCACACCCTTTTTCAGAAACAACAAAATAATATAGCCTATTATAGTTTTATAGAAGTAAGTGGTTGGAACCCTGCAATTGCATCAATACGCTATGAGCACTCAAAAAAAATATTCGAAGCCTACCAATTCAACCCTCATAATTCAAAGTTCATAATTCATAATTCCTCCCTCTCCCCCCACGCTCCCTATTCTGTTTCGAATGATTTATGGGATTTATTAACGCCACATTTCCCCGAAAAAACAATAACTATTCATAATCAAGAATCGGCAGCAGAAAATGAACTATTTAAAACCGGTACGGGGAAATTTAGAGATATGTATGCGAAGATGGGATTAGATGATAGCCATTTTACACCAACAGGAAAAACAAGCCTACAATCATATTATTCTAAACTCGATGATGCTGCCAACAAAATTTTTGTACATAATACTTTTACCTCTCAAGAAGATATAAACTTTATAAACTCGTATCCCGCATCTCGCCTCTCGAAACCTCCTACGGTCTATGGTCAATCGTCTATGGTCTTTTTCTGCCTTTGCCCAAATGCTAACTTATACATCGAAAATAGGTTACCTCCCATCGATTTATTACGCAAGAACAATTGTACTATTATTTTAGGTACCGACAGTTTAGCCGGTAATCATCAACTCAGCATTAAATCAGAAATCAAAACGATTCAACAACATTTCCCTCATATTCCATTGGAAGAAATCTTAGGATGGGCTACAATCAACGGGGCACGTGCCTTAGAAATGGATACAACCCTTGGTAGTTTTGAAAAAGGGAAGCGGCCGGGATGGGCGGTGCTATAAATCAGAGATATCAGATACGAGATACGAGTTACGGGTTACGGGTTGCGGGTTCAATGCTACTCTTTCAATTGCCTTTAGCCCTAAGCGTTATTATTAGTTATATTTTATGAGCATTCTTTTCGAAGAAGTATTGCCAATATTCTTGGAATAGTCGACCGATCACCATCATCAAAAAACTCTTGTATAGTTTCTACAACGAATCCATTTTTTTGAGCGGCTTCTGTAAAATCAGAAACATGATGATTAAAACAAGTGACAACTTGTACACCTTCGGCAGTTTCAAATCTTGCTTTTGATCCTGTATATTGTTTGAAAGGGTGTAATTCGCCAACATAAACATATCCTCCACTTTTCATCACTATACTTAATTTTTGAAAAATAATTTCAAGATTTTCTATATGCTCAAGTACCAAACTAAATGTTGCTAAATCAAAATGATTTGTAGTAGCGAAAGTCCAATCCTCTAAAATATTTACTTGCATAAATTGAACATTCTCAGATTGAATTTTTTCTTTTGCCTTAGCCAGCATTTCTTCTGATAAATCTATCGCCAATACTGAACGCGCTTTTGTAGCAAGCCATTCCGTATTTTTCCCGGTACCGCAACCAATTTCTAAACAGTTTTCAAAAGCATGATTTTTTAAAAGAGAACGCAAGGCAAGCGCCTCCAGATCTCTTGTTTTATTTTCATTTGTATCGTATTGCTCAGCCCAGCTATTGTATGCATTTTTTATGTTCATACAGTAAAGTTAAACAAAGAAATAAGGTGTTACTATCGTAAAACTTCCTGTAATATTTTATAACTCTTCATCTCTCCAAAACCGGGTATGTGTAATACTAAAAACTGTTGATACGCTTCTAATAATTGGCGCCGTGTTTGCTGATTAAGCGCAATCATTTCAAGCTCATTATAAAATGGCAAATTAGCAATGCGGGATGTAATAGCAGCAAGTTGTCCATCTACATAATAAGGGTGGGCGGGTTGCTCTTTTACAAAACTACCTTCCTGCCAATCTACAAATGCACTATCTAAGCCATATTCTCCCTGCAGTTGAAAGCCTAATTCTGCGGCTAAATGCAATGTAAAATACAAAGGTAAATTCCCCGCAAACAATGGCGTACCCTTATCCAGCTGTTTCAAACTATCTTCTATCAAATAAAACAATTCAGGGTTTGCTTCGGGCTGTTTTAAACTATGTTGTAATAGTTCAATGATATACATGGCAACCGTATTCTTTACTACATCAAAAAAGATAGACTCATAAATATGCGCCCACTTAAATTCTTTGATAAACTGTAATTGCTTGAGTTCATTATGATATACTTCTAAATCGAGTATGGCTCCCGGCTGAAAATAACCTGCTTTACCGGCCGATTTTTTGGTGCTCTGCCGCACTCCCTTTACTATATACTGCTGTATACCAAAAAGCTCGGTGTAAATAGAAGTAATTACACTGGTGTCGCCGTACTTTATCGTACGCAGTACAACTCCTTTTGTAGCATGAACCATAACGAGCTATTGCTTCAACTCTATTATTTGTACTTTATGCAAGATCCGCATCAATAAAAAAGTAAGATCAAACTCAAACCACTTCTTGGCGAAATTAGCATCATCTTTTGCATAGTGATGATTATTCTGAAATAGCTCTCCCATTAACAATATACCCCAAGGAGATGTATTTTTAGAATGATCCCCATTTTCAAAATTGCTATATCCGTATTTATGTCCACACCAGTTTACAATAGCTCCCTGTATTGGTCCCATTAAAAAATGAATAGGCAATAATAAATACCACCAATAATTAGGTGCAAAAAAATAATAAAAAGTTACATAGCCCAGCATAAATAAAATTCGCGTAACAGGGTGATGACCTAGCTTATCTAACCTATCCCAAACAGGTAAATACTCTTTTGTAAACTGAGGATCCGGTAAATTTTTCCCTGTTAAGAATCCTCTGAAAATAAGTATGGTGCTGCGCATCATCTGATACACATCGGTAAAAAAATGCGGAGAATGAGGGTCCTTTTCGGTATCACTATATGCATGGTGCATCCGATGCATCACCCCATATGCCCTTGGGACTAAAAAAGAAGAGCCTTGTACCAGCCAGGTTGATATATAAAAAATACGTTCCCAGTTTTTACTGGTTGTATACATCTGATGGGAACAATACCGGTGCAAAAAAAATGAATGGAAAAACAACGACAAAAACCAGTGTGTACAAAAGAATAAGAGTATAACTAGCATGTAGCAATATAATGCTTATTTATACCACACCTGTGAATTGTTTAAGAAAACGTATATCATTTTGAGAATACAATCGTAAATCATTCACCTGGTACTTTAATTGCGTGATACGTTCTACACCCATTCCGAATGCAAAGCCGGTATATTTATTGGAGTCGATACCAAAATTCTCCAACACATTGGGGTGCACCATACCACTACCTAAAATTTCTACCCAACCGCTGTGTTTACAAATATTACATCCATCGCCACCACATATTAAACAACTGATATCCATCTCTGCACTTGGCTCGGTAAAAGGAAAATAACTGGGGCGAAACCGCACTTTTACATTTTTACCGAACATCTCCTGAACAAAAAAGTAAAGTGTTTGCTTCAAGTCTGCAAAACTTACTTGCTCATCTACATATAAGCCTTCAACCTGATGGAAAAAACAGTGCGCGCGTGCACTCACTGTTTCGTTTCTGTAAACCCTACCCGGACAAATAACCCGAATAGGTGGTTTTTGTGTTTCCATAACCCTTGCCTGCACGCTGCTGGTATGAGTACGTAATAACCAAGTGGCGCCATTGGATTCTGTGGGCTTATTGATGTAGAAAGTATCCTGCATATCACGCGCAGGGTGATCTTCAGGTAAATTCATAGCTCCGAAATTGTGCCAATCGTCCTCTATTTCCGGCCCTTCGGCTATTGCAAATCCTAATCTTTTAAAAATGGAAACAATTTCATTGCGCACTAAACTCAATGGGTGACGAGTACCTACGGGAATAGGTTCTCCGGGGAGGCTATAGTCGAGATTAGGGTTGCGACCCTTCGACGAGCTCAGGGTGACATCGGTTTGCGAGTTACGGGTTTCGGGATGCGTGTTACCTAATGAGGCCTCCAATTCCTCGAAACGGGCTTCAGCAAAGAGTTTGAAGTCGTTTAAAATTTGTCCGAATGATTTTTTTTGGTCCGCAGGTACCTGCTTCATTTCCCCCATCACAGCTTTTACCAAACCCTTGGTACCCAAGTATTTTATACGAAACTGCTCCAACGCAGCGGCATCGCTGATAGTAGCTGCCTGCATCTCGGCCTTATACCCTTCAATTTGCTGCAATAATGCTTCCATACGGCGAAGATAATTAGTTTATGGAATAGCACCCAATCCGCTAAATGGTTGATATACTGTACATTTGTAGGAATACACTATTTGAATAATGGATTATAATACCTCAAGAAACCAGTTAGGAATGAAGGAATACGGTCGCCATGTACAACGTATGGTGGAGTATTTATTAACGATCGAAGACCGCGAAAACCGTCAAAAACAAGCTCAGTCTGTGATTGAGCTGATGGGCTTTTTAAATCCACACTTAAAAAATGTGGAAGACTTTCGCCATAAATTATGGGACCATCTTTTTTTTATAAGCGATTTTAAATTGGATGTAGATAGCCCCTATCCTATTCCACAAAAAGAAACCTATAAAATGAAGCCTGATCCGCTTCCCTATCCTAAGCATCATCCTAAATATGCGCATTTGGGTAAGAATATAGAGTTGGTTATAGATAAGGCGTTGAAAGAAGAAGACCCGGAGAAAAAAGCAGGTTTTGCCAATGCTATTGCGTATTACATGAAACTGAGTTACAGCAATTGGCATAAGGAGTTGGTACAAGACGATGCCATACGTTCTGAATTGGATTCGATAACAGGCGGACAACTAGAATTTTCCAACACGCCATTCATTAAACATCGAAACCAAATTGAGCGAGATGATTACCCGAGCAGAGGTGGTAGATGGCAGCAGAATTTCGGTGGGAGGAACAATAGAAATAACAGAAATAATAATGGCCGCTCCGATAATCGAAATGGCAATAACAACCGAAACAATAATGGTGGCCGCTCCGATAATCGAAATGGCAATAACAATAACCGGAATAATAACGGCGGTTTTAAGAAAAGGTATTAAATAATTACTAAGCTTTCGGTATACATATTAATTATTAGTTATAAAAGCACTGATTATTTCGGTGCTTTTTGTTTTAGACTTATACAATAGTTTGTTTCTTTATCTTGTATTTTTATTTTGAATTCAACAGTTGTACACTAAGAAAATTTATGGAGCATACCTCTCTTTATTTTGATGTTGTTATTGTTGGGGCCGGCCCGGCGGGAAGTACTTGTGCGCTTGCTTTAAAAAACGCTGACTTAAAAGTAGCCTTGCTCGATAAAACAAGCTTTCCGAGAGATAAAATTTGTGGTGATGCCATACCTACAAGAGTTGTAAAAGTGCTTAACCGCATTGATCAAAAATATGTTGAAGCCTTACGTAAATTTGAATTAGCCGTATCGGTAAAAAGTACCCGTGTTGTTGCCCCTTCTGGAAAGAGTTTTACAGTTCATTGGAAAAATGAAGCTTTTAATTGCAAAAGAACCGATTTTGATCATTTACTTTTTAATTGGGCAAAAACAGAAACAAGTACGGCAATTTTTGAAAATACCCCGGTACTTTCTGTTACAAATAATAACGATTGCATTCATTTGCATACCCCAGGCAATACATTTATTGCACCTATTGTAATTGCCTGTGATGGTGCCCATTCAATACTAGCAAAAAAATTAAACAATTTTACGGTTGACAAAGAAAAATATTCTGGTGCAGTGAGGGCTTACCCCAATGGTGTTATTGGAAACACACACCATTTAAATGAAATATTCTTCTCTAAAAATTTAATGCCCGGTTATTTTTGGTTATTCCCGGTAAGTGAATCGTGTAGCAACGTAGGTTTAGGTATGTTATCGGCCACTATTGCTTCAAAAAAAATAAATTTAAAAAAGTCGCTGGCCAATGTAGTAGCCGAATTTCCTGAGTTAACCAATCGTTTTTCAAAAGTCGGTGTACAGTTTACGGTTGATGGTTTTGGGTTGACCATGAGTGATGGTAAAACATCATTATCGGGAAACCAGTTTTTATTGTGTGGGGATGCGGGTTCTTTGATAGATCCTTTATCGGGAGATGGTATTGGAAACGCTATGGTAAGCGCCTGGCATGCGGCTGAGCATGTAAAGAAATTTTTTACAAAAAATATATTCACCAAAGAAATAAATATACAATACGATAATGCTGTATATAAAGAACTTGGAAAAGAGTTAAAAAGAAATTATCGTATCATGAAAATCTGCTCAAAAAACCCCTGGCTTATTGAAGCACTTATTCATTTCTTTTCTTCTGAAAATTTTCTTTCAACCTATTTGAAAAAAAAGCTTAACAAATATATATGAGTGTATTTGAGGTAATTGGCGGCAACAAATTAAGTGGGGAAATTACGCCTCAGGGTGCCAAGAATGAGGCATTACAAATTTTATCGGCAGTTGTATTAACAGACGAACCGGTAACCATTTCAAATATCCCCGATATACTCGATGTAAACTTATTAATTGAGCTGTTAGCAGATATCGGCGTGAAAGTTGAAAAACTACAAGCAGACACTTATCGTTTTCAAGCCGATGGTATAGACCCGGATTACTTATCTACCGAAGCATTCCGTAAAAAAAGTGGGAGGCTTCGCGGTAGTGTGATGCTGGCAGGACCAATGCTGGCAAGGTTTTCAAGAGCTTACATTCCTAAACCCGGCGGCGATAAAATTGGAAGACGGCGATTAGATACACATATTATCGGGTTTCAAAAATTGGGGGCTATTTACGATTATGATGATACTATTAGTTGCTTCACTTTGAAAGCAGCATCCATAAAAGGAACTTATATGTTACTCGATGAACCTTCGGTAACAGGTACAGCCAATATTGTAATGGCAGCAGTTTTTGCAGAAGGGATCACTACTATTTACAATGCCGCTTGCGAGCCATATTTACAACAGCTCTGCAATATGCTTAATCGAATGGGTGCTAAGATTAGCGGTATCGGCAGCAATTTATTGACGATAGAAGGCGTCACAAAATTAGGTGGAACGGAACATCGCTTACTACCCGACATGATTGAGATTGGAAGTTTTATTGGTTTAGCGGCTATGACGCAAAGTGCCATTACCATTAAAAATGCCGAGGTTGCGCATTTAGGAATCATTCCTGAAAAATTTCTACAGCTGGGTATTCAGTTTAGTATTCAAAACGATGATATTCATATTCCTGCTCAGGAAACCTATACGGTACAAACCTATTTGGATGGCGGTATTCTTACTATCTATGACCATCCCTGGCCGGGCTTTACACCCGATCTGTTATCTATAGTATTAGTAGTGGCAACACAAGCCATCGGAAGTGTTTTAATTCATCAGAAAATGTTTGAGAGCCGATTATTTTTCACCGACAAGTTGATTGATATGGGAGCTCAAATTATACTATGCGATCCGCATCGCGCAACAGTTATAGGCTTAGGTAGAAAAACTAATTTAAGAGGCATTACGATGAGCTCACCTGATATACGTGCGGGACAAGCATTGCTTATTGCTGCATTAAGCGCCGAAGGAAAAAGTACGATTCAAAATATCGAGCAGATAGATAGGGGCTACCAATTTATTGATAAACGCTTACAGCAATTGGGAGCAGATATTCAAAGGATATAATGCTAACCTAAATAAGGATACTTATTGCTTACTTCTAAATTCTCTAGGCGAAACCCCATTCAGTTTTTTAAAAAGTCGAGCGAAATAATTGGGGTATTCAAAATTAAGCAGATAAGCAATTTCTGAAACAGAATAACTGGTATGTAATAAGTAAGTTTTTGCTTGTTCAATTAAATGCTCTTGAATTATTGATAAAGCAGATTTTCCTCTAACCTCATTACAAATCCTGTTCAGATGTACGGCTGTAATGTTCAATTCGTTCGCATAGGCAGGAATAGTTTTCTGTTTATCTGCTGCTTTAACAGATTGAATAAACTTTCGATAGTATTGCAATGATTGATTTGTATCTTTTATCAAATGATTTCCATGGTTCACTATTAATCGGTGTAAGGAAATAAAAAGTCTACATAATAAAGCATGAAGCATCAGCTCCTTATTAATTTTTTTTGTGAAAAGCTCTTCGTTTATTTCAGTAAAAAGTAGTTGCATCTTTTCATATAGACCAGAAGATAAAATAATATACTTTAAGGTTTCAAATTCAATTACTAAATCTGGGGTATTAGGGAATATGTTATCAAATACAGTATCTGAAATGGTAAGAATATGACCCTTTACGTTTTTGCTATACCGCAATCCATGTATCGTGTTGGGGGGTATCACCAGCATACAGGGTGTTTTGAGAGAGAGTGACTGATCAGAATTTTCTAATACTACCTTACCTGATTCAATAAAGAAAATTTGATACAGGTGAGCATGAAAATGAGGTTTAATAACCCAATCAAAACCTTTACTTCTGGTTTCAATTAACTCTAAGAAAATATAATTGTTTTTTTCTTTGAAATCAATATCACCATACAATCCGTCGTAATAGGTCAGTTTTTTCTTCATCCGATTGATATGTTCGATTTGTATCCTTAAAATGAAAAATAGTCATAATTTCTAATACGCGTCATTCTTTTCTTTACAGCGCATAAATCAAAAGTTTTAAGCTCCTAACAATGATAAATAGTGTAAAGAATAGAAGCGTTATTTTAGTAATGGTAATGTTATTATCCACATTATCGGGTTCTACCCAACCCAAGAATACCAATACACAGAGCATTAAAAGAAAATGGGTAGATATTGCCTATGCAAGCCTATCACCAGCCCAAAAATTAGATATTTATTTGCCCGATGAGGGAGATGGGCCATTCCCCGTAATTATAAGCATACATGGTGGTGCTTTCATGTTTGGCGACAAGGCAGATGGTCAGCTAAACCCAATGCTCGAAGGTTTGAAACATGGCTATGCTGTAGTTTCTATCAATTATCGATTAAGTGGCGAAGCATTATTTCCTGCAACTATTCATGATGTAAAAGCAGCTATTCGTTGGGTAAAGGCAAATACCAACACCTATAAATTGAATGAAAATAAAATAGCCGTTTGGGGTGGTTCTGCGGGAGGCAATCTTTCTGCTTTAGCAGGCACATCAGGTGAGGTAAAAGAACTGGAAGATCTAAGTTTGGGTAATGCTGATAAGTCTAGCCGTGTTCAGGCTGTTGTGGATTGGTTTGGTCCCACTAATTTTTTACTGATGGATGAACAACTGGTTGCTTCCGGTAATGGTACACCTAATCATAGCGAGGCTAATTCACCCGAATCAAAACTGATGGGACAAAAAATTACCGAGATCCCGGCAAAAGTACAATTAGCCAACCCTGAAAATTATATCAGCAAAGATGATCCTCCTTTTTTAATTGAGCATGGAACGAAAGACCATCTTGTACCTACACAACAATCCATAAATTTTGCTGCCAAGCTAACCTCCATTTTAGGCAAAGAAAAAGTTTCGCTCCATCTGCTAGAAGGCGCTAAACATGGGGGACCGCAATTTGAAACCAATGAAAATCTAGAAATTGTATTCCGCTTTTTAGATTCTATACTTAAATAGTTAAGTAAGTAGAATGGCAAACAAAAGCATTTAATAGCTACATGTTTAAAGAAAACAACCATATAGGTGCCCTGCAATATGTTACTATAGTGATCTGTTTTCTGATGAACATGTGTGATGGTATGGATGTAATGGTGATATCATATACTTCCAATGCCATTGGAAATGAGTGGTCTATAAGTGCAGGTAATTTTGGAATTGCTTTCAGTATGGGATTGTTCGGGATGGCTTTAGGTGCTATGTTACTGGCATCAAAGGCAGATATTGTAGGCAGAAAGCCAATGATTGTGCTCTGTGCTTGCTGGATGGGTGTTGGTGTTTTTTTTACCGCTTTTGCAAAATCATTACCCCAATTAATTTTTTTTCGATTTTTTAGTGGCATTGGTATTGGCAGTATGCTTGCCTGTACATCTACCATTACTGCTGAATATGCGCCTGAAAAAACAAAAAATTTTTGGGTAAGTATGGTAATGGCAGGATATCCTATAGGAGCTGTTCTTTCCGGTATTGTTGCTACTAAGCTAATAGCTGCATATGGCTGGCGATACATGTATTATTTTGCGGGCACGGCTACTTTACTCACTGTTCCAATAATTCTTTTTCGATTAAAAGAATCATTAGCGTTTTTATTGAATAAGCAACCTAAAAATGCATTAGAGAAAGCTAATAAAATATTAGTGCTGCTGAAACTAGAGCCACTTAACGCATTACCAAACAAAAAAATAGTAGATAAAAAAACAGGTGTATTTACTTTATTTAGTGGTACTATAAAAAACGCAACACTCCTATTATGGATGGCATTTTTATTATGCTTTGCTGCCCTGTATTTTTTAACAAGCTGGATTCCGAAGCTCGCATCTAATGCGGGCTTATCACCATCATTATCCATCTATGCAGGGATTTTTTTTAACCTTGGAGCGTTTATTGGCATCATCACACAGGGCTATCTCTCTGCCAATTTTGGTTTGAAGAAAGTGATTTGCTATTTTTTAATAAGTACTGCAGTATTAATGGCTTTGTTTGTTTTTTTTACCGGCCCGGTTATGACCCTTATTTTATTTTGCCTTATAGGGTTTGGTATTCAGGGTGGTTTTATTGGGTTGTATGCTGTTGCAGCAAGAATTTACCCAACGGAAATAAGAAGTACAGGCATTGGCTGGGCTATTGGTTTTGGAAGATTGGGTGCTATTTTGGGTCCTTTTATTGGCGGCTTATTGATAAGCAACAGTGCTTCTTTGCCATTCAATTTTATTTCGTTTGCTATTCCTGTTGCATTAGCAGGTGTGATTACTTTATTAATTAACGCTCCTAATATAAATTGATATGATAAACAGGGAAGTTATCTGGGATATTGCGCATCTGGCCCATGTGGAATTACTTACACCTAAATTGGAAGAAAGCACTCTTTTTTTTACTGATATCTTGGGAATGTCTGTCAGTGATATAAAAGGAGATTCCATTTATTTAAGGGCTTATGATGATTATGAACATCATTCTTTAAAATTAACAGCTAATAAGAAACCAGGGATGCGCCATTTTGCATGGCGTACAAGAAGCGAAGCAGCATTACAAAGAAGAGTAAGCGATATTAAAAAAACTAATTTCGCTATTGGATGGAACGAGGGCGATCTGGGTCATGGGCCTTCATTTGAATATACTTCCCCCGATGGGCATCTTACGGAAATTTATTTTGAAACAGAAAAATATAAATCTGGTGAGCTAGATACTTCCGCTTTAAAAAATACTATTAGTAAGTTCCCTGCCAGAGGCGTTAATGTTCGCCGGATAGACCACTTGAATTTATTCGCAAAAGACGTTCGTGCTTTTAGAAATTTTCAGTTGGAACATTTAGGTGGATTATTAACCGAAACAATCGTTGATAATCTTACCGATCAAAATCCTAAAGCTGTTTGGTTTGCCGTTAATTCAAAATCATATGATCTCGCTGTTACAGAAGATCATACCGGTGCAACCGGCCGTTTTCATCATGTAACCTATGCTACCAATAGTAGGGAAGAAGTTTTAATTGCAGCTGATATTTGTTTGGAAAATGGTATCTACATAGAAACCGGGCCACATAAACATACCATACAGCAAACATTTTTTTTATACGTTTTTGAGCCCGGTGGTAACCGTGTTGAAATTGCCAATACAACTGCCCGTTTAATAGTGGATCCCGATTATGAAACCATTGTATGGACGCAAGAGGAAAGAAAAAAAGGCCAGGCTTGGGGGCTACCAACAGTGCCTACATTTCATACAAGAGGAACACCCATAATTAATGAAACAGATCTGGTTAATATAAAAAAATAAGTATGAAAAAATTATTAGTAGTAGGTGCACACTCCGGTGATTTTGTTTGGCGAGCAGCAGGCACCCTTGCTAAAACGATTGAAGAAGGAGGTACTACTTTAGTAGTTGCCATGAGCTATGGTGAGCGAGGTGAATCAGGTGAGTTATGGAAGGAAGATCCAAATCGTACGGAGGAAAGTGTAAAAATCATACGAAGAGAACAAGCTAATAAAGCAGCAGATATTATTGGTACACCCATACATTTTTTAGATTGGGGGGATTATCCTATGCTACTTACAGATGAAAGAATTAAACAACTTACCGATATCATAGGAGATTTTGAACCCACTGTTATTTTAACACATTCTGAAAAAGATCCATTTAATCCGGATCATCCATTGGCATTTCAGGCTGTACAAAGAGCAAGACTTTTATCATCCGGAGCCGGTGTGCCGAGCGCTTTTAAAAATATTAATCCACCTGCTTGGTACTCATTTGAACCACACCAGCCTGAACTATCCGGTTTCATACCCGATACTTTTATCGATATCAGTTCGGTAATCAATAAAAAAATAGCTGCTATGGATTGTATGGGGGCACAAAATTATTTGAAAGATTATTATTTTGAATTAGCAAGTAGAAGAGCCAATCATGCACGACGGATATCTGGTAAAAAAGAAATCAAATTTGCCGAGGCACTGCAAAGCCTAGTGCCTAGAGTAATATCAAGTATTTTTTAAATTATGGATTCAATACAACAACTCAGCCGATTCTCCGCCGCTACTATTCATGAAGCATTAGGAAAACAAGGTAACCTACCGTCAGCTATTAAACCTATCAGTTCAGGAATGAAAGTATGCGGGCCGGCATATACTGTTAAAACAATGCCGAGAGACAATATGTTACTACATCGCGCTTATGCTTATGCAAAACCGGGAGATGTAATCATAGCTAATTGTTCCGGGTTTTATGAAGCCGGTTACTGGGGTGATCTTATGAGCTTGGGTGCCAAAACAAAAGGCATCAACGGTTTAGTGATAGACGGCTGCGTAAGAGATGCCGATGATATTGAAGCCATGGGGTTTTCTGTATTCAGTAGGGGGCTTTGCATATTAGGTACCTCCAATCATGGGGATGGTTATTTAAACGAGCCAATTGTTATTGGTGATGTACGCATCAACCCCGGTGATATTATTGTAGGCGATAGAGATGGCGTTGTAGTGGTTCCACAAAACAGAGCACTGGAGACGATCGAAAAATCAATTGCGAGAGAAGCAAAAGAAGAAAGTGTTCGCAAACAACTAAGAGAGGGAAAAACTTCCATACAAATTTATGGCTGGGATAAAAAATTTGGCTACTAAATAATACACTATGCATATCGCCATACTTGGTTTAGGAGAAGCAGGAAGCATATTTGCCAACGACTTGGCAAATATGGGTGCAACTATATCCGCATGGGATCCCGGCCCGAAAAGGGTCTTACATCAAAATATTCGTTTTGCCCATAACAATATAGATGCTGCAAAAGATGCTGATATTATTTTGAGTGTAAATCTTTCATCGGCATCGGAAGCTATTGCTAAAGAAGTATTACCGGTTATGCATGCAGATAAGATTTATGCAGATATGAATACCTCTTCCCCACAAAAAAAAATAGCAGTATATGAGATATTAAAATCATCGGGTGTGCCATATGTTGATGTAGCCATCATGGCACCGGTACCACCAAAAGGTATTAAAACACCTTTTTTAGCTTCGGGGCCGGGTGCCAAAAAAATGCTCGCGTTTTTTGAAAGCCTGGGTTTAGATTTTACTTTTTTGAGTGAAAATGTTGGCGATGCATCTACCCGCAAATTATTACGCTCTATTGTATACAAAGGTGTAGCAGCTGTGATTTGCGAAGCCGTAGAGGCAGGCAAAGCTTTCGGATTAGAAGACTATATCCGGGAACAGATTCATACGGTAATAGGTGGTAATAATTCATTAATTGATCGTTTTATAGAGGGCAGCTATACTCATGCCGAAAGGCGAGTTCACGAAATGGAGGCAGTAGTTCAAATGCTGGAAAAAAAAGACATCCAGCCATTTATGAGTGCAGCAGCAAAAGATAATCTGGAAAAAATATGTAACGCTGTTAAAAAGTAATAAACCAATCAAATTAAAATATACAAATGAAAAAATTAATCACACTAAAATTTCTACCGGTAAATAAAGATTTGGCATTGCTGATTTTCCGCACCTTAGTCAGCTTTAGCTTATTTTACAAACATGGCATTGAAAAACTTACGGGTTTTGCTACTATGCAAAAACATTTTCCCGACCCCTTACATATCGGGGCCACACCGGGATTAATTTTCGCACTGGTAACTGATGGAATTTGTTCTTTACTAATCATTGTAGGTTTTGCATCTAGGTTAGCTGCATTGCTTATTGTTATCAACCTGGCAGTTGTTTTTATTTTTTTACATAACAGTTCATTTGCCGAAGGCCATGCAGAGTTAGTATATGTTTATCTGGCTTCGTTTCTTTTTATTGTATTAGCAGGATCTGGAAAGTACAGCTTAGACAATAAGCTATTTAAAACAAAATAGAAATATGCAAATAGCTATTCCATACATGCAATTACGTGGGGGTAGTTCTAAAGGGCTTTTTTTTAAAGCCAGTGATTTACCAGCGGATGAAGCTGAAAGAAATAAAATTATTATTGCTGCTATGGAAGGGGTTGGCCATGGAGACCCAAGACAAATTGATGGGTTAGGGGGAGCTACTCCGCTAACAAGTAAAGTAGCTATTATAAGCTTATCCGAAAGCAAAGAGGCAGATTTGGATTATCTTTTTTTACAAGTGGTTGTTGGAAAAGGACAAGTATCAGATACCCAGAATTGCGGTAATATTTTAGCCGGCGTTGTTCCTTTTGCTTTAGAATCCGGAATGATAAAAGCAAATGATACCACAACTACAGTAAGGGTACATATGGTAAATACAGGTAGTATATGTGAAATAATTGTTGAAACACCCGGTGGGCAGGTGAATTACGCGGGCACTACAAAAATAGATGGTGTAAAAGGCAGCGCTGCCCCAATTATTTGTAACTATGAAGGAATAGCAGGATCTACATGTGGTAGTTTATTACCTACAGGTAATATAAAAGATATAGTAAATGGGGTTGCTGTTACTTGTATTGATAATGGTATGCCCGTTGTTTTATTAAGGTCTGTTGATCTTGGCATTAGTGGGTATGAATCACCATCTGAATTAAACGCAAACGAATTATTAAAAAATAAATTAGAGAGTATTCGTTTGGCAATAGGAGAAAAAATGAACCTAGGAAATGTAAAAGATAAAACTGTTCCCAAAATGTGTATTATATCTCCTCCACTCCAAGGTGGCACAATCAATACCAGAACATTTTTACCGCAGGTTTGTCATGAAGCAATCGGCGTATTAGGTGCCATTTCTGTTGGTACTGCATGTTTACTAAAGGGGTCTATAACAGATGGAATGGCAAAAATTAATAACGAAAAAACTTTATCTATTGAACATCCATCGGGAGAATTCACTATTCACTTAAATATAACGGTAACAGAAAATAAAATTACTGTTCATAAGGCAGGCGTAATTCGTACGGCAAGGCTATTAAGTAAAGGGCATGTTTTTATTCCTGAAATAATATAAAAATGAAAAAAAAATTCTTATTTACACTAACAACCATATTAACAATATGGCTATTGAGTTGCTCAAAAAGTAATAACTCAAATACAACATCTACAACCACTTCACCTCCACCAACCGGTGGAGCCGTAGGAACAACCGGGGTTTGTTCAGTAAGTATCAGTTCACCAAGTGCTTGTACTAGTAGCACCGGATTATCAAAAATTTTATGCTTGTGCGATCAGTTCAAAACATCACTTTCCTCTTCGCAAGTAGCTACTTTGCAATTGCCATATACCTTCGCGAACGTTAAAACATGGAGCAACTTACCTGCTGCTTTATCGCCAAGGTTGGGATTAAGGCTAGGAGATTTAACATCTGCACAAGTAGGACTAGCAAAAGCTATTATAAAAGAAATAACCGGCTCTTCATTGAATTCAGGTTATGACGAGGTACAACAATTATGGTTAGCAGATGATTATCTCAATGCAAATGGAGGTGGGGCAACTTATGGTTCGGGTAATTACTATATAGCCATTTTTGGAACACCTGCAACAACGGGTCAATTTGAAATTTTGTTTACAGGGCATCATAAAACAGTAGCTGTTAATTACAAAGATGGTGCATTGATAGGGGCAACACCGCGCTTTATAGCTATAGAGCCCTTGAGTTTTACTAATGCAAGTATTAATTATACCCCTGTAAATCAAGAAAAAACAGCATTTGTAAATCTTCTGGCAGCATTAACCCAAAGCCAGTTAAGTATCGCAAAATCGAGTTCAACTTTTTCGGATCTGTTACTTACACCCGGAAAAGACTGGCAGTTTCCAACAACATTCACAGGCC
Source organism: uncultured Flavihumibacter sp. (assembly GCA_902168225.1). Taxonomy (GTDB): domain Bacteria; phylum Bacteroidota; class Bacteroidia; order Chitinophagales; family Chitinophagaceae; genus Sediminibacterium. The sequence continues at coordinate 99,221 of CABHOW010000164.1, forward strand.
TTCAATGCAATAGCTTAACAAGTGCTCAAAAGGCTCTTGTTTTAGCAGCCATTCAAACCTATACAAATGATGTTACCGATTCTGATGGAGCTGCAATATTGGCAAAATATAATAATGATATAGATAATACATATATCACCTATAGTGGTACCGGCACCCTTAACACGCAGAATGATTATATAAGAATTGATGGCCCGAATGTATGGATAGAATTCAGCGTGCAGAGAGCGATTGTATTAACAGGGGTCCATTACCACTCCGTATGGAGAGATAGAAATACAGACTATGGGACAACAAAGCAATAAAACTAAATTTAGTTTTTTTAGTCTCTTATTTTTATTTTCTATTTTGGCTTTGAAAACAGTGGCCCACCCAATGCCTAATAGCGTTTTAAAGCTTTTCGTGATGGATAATGCTATAAAAGGGGAAGCATATATTCCATTTTTAGAACTCGAAAACGCATTATCAGATAACAAGCAGCGCCTCTCGAATAAACTATTTCTTGAAAACTATTTTTTGAAACACATCCATGTAAGATCAGGAGATAAGGAATGGGATATAAAAATTGACACGCTAGTTTTCAGCTATACAAAAAATGAAATTGTAGGAAACTATAAAGAATTAAAAGTTAGTTTTTACTTAACGCCTACACTAAAAGATAGCTTAAGAAATTTCACGCTTTATTATGATGTAGTGGTGCATCAGGTAATTAATCACTCCGTTATAGTCATTCTGTCGCAAGATTGGAAAAATGGTATAAGTGAAGAAACTAAAACCAAAGAATTAGGTACTATTGGTTATGATGTGATCCATAGTAAAATTTTACCCTTACATATTAATTTAGATGCCGGCAGTACTTGGATGGGCTTTATGTCTATGATTAATATGGGGATACAACATATTAAAAAGGGTACAGATCATTTACTGTTTTTATTGACACTATTACTTCCGGCTTTTTTGATAGTCGAAAATAGAAAATGGACAAGTTACAGTGGAATCAAAAAAGGAATTTATAAGATTCTAATGATAGTGTCTGCTTTTACCATTGGGCATTCCATAACCTTATTTATTGCTGCTTGTAATCTATTTAAACTTCCTACACAACTGATTGAAGTTACCATTGCTTTATCAATTTTTATTTCTGCTTTTCATTGTGTTATTCCCATATTTTATAAAAAGGAGATCCTGATAGCATTAGGATTTGGCTTTGTGCATGGCTTGGCTTTTTCACAAACACTTCAGGTATTTCAACTTGAAAAGATAGACTTACTCATTAGTATATTAGGATTCAACCTGGGAATTGAAGCTATGCAACTTATTATCATTTTAATGATTATACCATCTTTTATTTTACTAAGTCCAACTATTTTTTTTAGCATTATAAAAAATACACTGGCTGTATTTGTAATGATGATCGCATTAGGTTGGATATTTCAACGGATAACGAACCACTCGAATTCAATAACTGAATTGGCTGATGTCATATTCGCTCATACCAATTGGATTATATTGATTATTTCGGTAATGGCGTTTACACTATATCTTATAGATATTAGAGTAAGTCCAAAAAAGAAGTTTTTGTTTGCAGGTAATAATAAATCCCGATTACATTGGTAGTCGGGATTTATTAAAATCAAATACGATTTATTTTATCTCTTTCATTAATTCTTTCACAGCAGCTTCTAATTGCTGGTCAACCCCTTTCTTTACCACATCATATTCATTCATTACTTTAATATCCGGTTCTGTTTGGCGATTCTCGAGGTATTGTCCACGATTATTTTTCACCCCAACAGATGGTGCACCCCACCTAATACCGCTATCCATTAAAGTTTCCCAACCGGCGAAAGTACAAGTGCCCGGTACAGGCATACCTACCAGTTTATTGATTTTTAACTCTTGTACCATAAATGAATAGCAGTGACCATCACTATAATTTGCCTCATTCGCTAAAGAGATGCTGGGTTTGGTCCAGCGGAAATTAGGCTCAAATCCATTACTACGCACATCATTGGTATAGTCCATAAATTGCTTGCCACTTAAGAACACACTTAAATCGGCAACAAGATCACCACCGCCATTATTACGCGTATCTACCACAACACCTTTCTTAGCAAAATATTTACCCATCATTTCTTCATAAGTACTGCGGAAAGCGCCATCATTCATACCCGGTATATGTACGTATCCTAAAGCGCCGCCACTTAGTTTCTCCACTTCATCGGCATTGCGTTTTACCCAACGATCATATAATAAACTATTTTGCTCGCCTTGAGAAATAGCTTTCACCGTAATTTCTCTTTTGGTTGTTCCTTCTATAATATTGAGTAAAACAGTTTTACCGGCCTTACGATTCAAGTATTGAGGTAGATCTTTATCGGGCGTTATTAATTCGCCATCAATAGATTCGATGATCGTGCCGGCTTTCACATTCAAACCCGCTTTATCGAGCGGACCATCTTTTATCACTTCTTCAATTTTCACTCCATTACCTGTATACGCCGCATCATAAAAAGCACCTAATGATGCTGTGGCATCGCCGGATGCGCTAAAGGCAGCATAGCTACTTCCACTATGACTCACATTTAACTCCCCTAATAATTCGCTTAGCATTTCACTAAACTCATAGTTATTACCGATAGAAGGAATATATTTATCATAATCGGGTTTATAACTATCCCAATCTATACCATGGAATGTTTTGGTGTAGAAAGTTTTCTTCGTTCTACGCCATACATGATCAAACATGGCTTGTTTTTCTTCGGCCGTATTGATGACCATTTCTCCGTTAATGCTTACTCTATCTTGCTTACCACTGGCAGGGTCAATTTTAGCAATACCGCCATCACTACTAATAAAAATAGATTTTTGATCTTTATCCCAAACCATGGAAGCGAAGCCGGCATTGAGTGGTACCAGCATTTTTGTTTCGCGTGTACGCAGGTTGGTTGTCCACAAGTTCATCCCTTTTTCGAAACGAGCTAAGTAGTAAAGCGTTTCCCCATCCTTACTTACCAAAGCATCTCCCATGCTGGATGAGTGAATGGTTACTTTCGCTTTACGTTGTGAAAGTCCGTTCCAATCTATGACTACGCTATCTTTTGCAGGCGTTTTCTTTTTACTTGTATCTGCTTTGGCTTTATTATCTTCTACTTCTTTTACCAAAGCAATTTCTTCTTTACTCAATTTGAACCTATCAAAAGCTTCTTGTGTAAAGAACATCATATAGGCATCGCTTTGTGCGCCCCCGCTCATAGCAGCAGCGCGCAAGCCGTCTCTATTACTCTGCCATAACATGGCTTTTCCGCCCATTACCCATTTAGGACGAAAATCATTAAAGCCGCTTTCTGTAAGATTTACAATTTTCTTGCCGTCTGCGCTTACCAAACCCACTTCGCCAACTGCGCTACCCGGCACGGAGTAATCGAATAATAACCATTTACTATCGGGGCTCCATTGAAAATATTGGTCGTTTTCCATCCACGCAAAAATTTGATTGGTATTAAGGATGGTACGCGATTGTTTTGAGGCAAGATTATATATACGAATCAAATCTCTATTTTCTACATAAGCTAATTCTTTGCCATCAGGTGAATAGAGCGGTTGTGTATTATCATTCGCATTATCTAAAACAGGAGTTTCTTTTAATAATGTGGCTGCATAAAAGTAGGGCTCATCGGCACGCACAATTTTAGTTTCGAAAATGCTCCATTTATTGTTTCTTTCCGCAGTATAAATAATAGATTTACCATCGGGCGAAAAAGAAACCTGTGTTTCCTGCGAAGGAGTATTGGTGATACGTTTGGTAATACCGCCATCCACACTTGTTACAAAAACTTCGCCCCTAAAAGTAAAGGCAACTTCTTTCCCATTAGAAGATACAGATATACCGCTACCACTATTAACCCGTATCACCTGTTCATCATTTTTACGTGCATCTGCTACTATGGTAATAGGTAATTTTTTGGGTGATCCGTTACCCTTCATGGTATAAATTTCGCCATCATATCCAAAGCAAAGCGTACCATCATTAGCGGCACTTAAAAAACGAACAGGATGTTTTTTAAAAGAGGTGAGTTGCTCCGATTTCCCACCTGCTAAATTCATTTTGTGAATATTAAAACTTCCGCTTTCCTCACTCAAATAAAATATGGCTTTTTCCCCATCAGTAAAAATAGGTGTGCGGTCTTCTCCATTAAAAGAAGTGATTTTTGTATGCTTGCCTGTTTTTGTATCATACACCCAAATATCTCTTGTGATGGCAGAAGTATGGTGTTTGCGCCAGGCGTTCTCACCTCCCTTTTTATCGTGATAGATCCATTTACTGCCATCTTTACTCGTTTTAACATCTTCGGCCGGTGTGGTAAGCAATTGATTAACCCTACCCCCATTTACAGAAACACTATAAAGTTCGGGCATGGAACCGGTTGGGAACTGGCGATTAGTGGCAGCATCCATTCTGGCCGATCCGAAAATAATTGATTTATCATCGGCTGTAAAATCGTAAGGATATTCTTGTGCAGAATGATAGGTTACTCTTTTGGCTTCACCGCCATTTGCTGAAATGGTGAAAATATCAAAGTTGCTATAGCGATCACTGGCAAACGCAATCGTTTTACCATCATGGCTCCATACCGGCATAAAATCATGTGCTTCATGCATAGTAAGCGGGGTAGCCGCACCTCCCTGAGAAGACACTTTGTAGAGATCCCCCTTAAAAGTAAAAACAATGGTTTTACCATCAGGTGAAATGGCCGAGTATCGCATCCATTTCGGATCATTTGTTTGGGCAGCTATTTGTTGTACGAGCAACAAACCGCCAAATAACAGTTTGGAAATTTTGTTCATAGCTTCTTGATCTTGAAAGGGGAAGATAAGTATCCTTTGCAAAGCCATGAAAAAAATAGGGAGAAATTGCTCCTATCAGGGATTAATGGTAATGAATAGATAAACAAAAAAAAGAATGATGAGCACCAACCCTTGCAAAATATTTGTTCTACCCTTACTAAGTGATAGTATGATACTAAAAAGTGACAGTAAAAATATTACTGAAGAGTCGGTACCAATACCCAGTGCTAAAGGCAAATCCATCCATAAAGAAACTAATGCCACTACCGGTATTGTTAAGCTGATACTGGCTAAAGCCGAGCCCAAAGAGAGGTTTAAACTCTTTTGCATTTTGTTTGCCAAAGCAGCTTTTACGGCCGATATGCCTTCCGGAAGTAATACAACGCAAGCAATGATGATCCCAGATAAGGCGGGGGGTGCTCCTATTTTATGGATCCAAGCCTCTAAATCGGGAGCTAAAGATTCGGCCAATAAAACTACAGCCGTTAAGTTTATGGGTAATAATATAGCACTTAACCAAGTTGCTTTTTTACCCGGTTTATCATGTACTTCTTGTAGTTCTTCTGCTGTAACAAAATCATTTCTATGACGGATATTTTGCACGAATAAAAAAGCTAAGTACAACAAAAAAGTAATAATCGCTACAAATGCCAATTGCTTTTTAGAGTAGTAAGGTCCCGGAGTTGAAATTGTAAAGTTGGGAAGAATAAGGGTTAATACACAAATAGCTACAAGCACTGTAAGAATAGAAGTGACACCTAAAGAGCCAAAAAATTGTTCCCGGTATTTTAATCCGCCTATAAAAAGGGTTAATCCGCACATGCCCGTTAAAATGATCATCAAAGCGGCGAAAACAGTATCTCTTGCTAATGACGAAACATTTTCTCCGCCTGCAAACATCATTGATAAAATAATCGACGATTCAATAATAGTTACACATAAAGCCAACACCAGGGCGCCGAAAGGCTCACCAATCCGAGCAGAAATAATTTCGGCATGATGCACAGCACTCATTACGGTGGCAAACAGAAAAAATACACTTGCCAACATAATAAAGGGGCCATGGAAATAGTGGTGTAAAACAAAGCAGCCAATGCCGAAAACAGGTATAGCGATAGCAGTAATAACTGCTCTAAGCGTTGGCGTATGGAAAGTAGGCTGCATAATGCTCAAAACTATTATATATATTTATCTTTCTACACATTATTCAAAACTACTTGGTACAAATATATACATTAGGGGAGCATGCTGTAGTATTACAGGTAGGGTCGAGTATTAATATGGAAACACATGAGCGTGTAATGGCTTACACAAGAGCCATACAAGCAGCTAATTTCCCCTGGGTTATAGAACTCGTTCCGGCATATAATAGTGTAACTGTTTACTATAGCATACCAACCATTTTGCAAATAGCCAAAACGGATTGTATAGCAACATGGGTTACGAATATACTTTTGGGTTTATCTCTTGATTTCAGTAATAACAAACAAGCAAACAAAAAAATTATCGAGATCCCTGCTTGCTATGATACCGCTTTAGGAGTAGATATCATTTACTTATCGGAACAACTCCAACTTGGTGTAGATAAGATTATCGACATACACAGTGATCGATTATACACAGTATATATGCTTGGTTTCTTACCCGGTTTCCCTTATATGGGGTCGGTAGATGAACGCATACAGCACCCACGTAAAAAACATCCTTCGAAACAAGTAATAGCAGGTAGTATCGGAATTGCAGGAGCCCAAACAGGTATTTATCCGCTTCAATCGCCCGGTGGATGGCAAATCATTGCAAGGACCCCTCTTGCCATATTCGATTTGGGAAAAGAAAGTCCTTGCTTATTCGCTGCGGGTGATCAGGTTCGCTTTGTTCCGATATCACTGGAAAGATTTTATGAAATTGAAAAAGAGAATCAGGCATGAGTATATCCATCATTAAATCAAAACCCGGATGTACCATTCAAGATGAAGGCCGATTTGGTTTTCAAGCGCTTGGTATAAACCCTACAGGCGTAATGGATCTGCATGCTATGCACATTGCCAACGCTTTATTAGGTAATGTATTATCTGAAGCCGTTATAGAATTTATATTTCCTGCCCCTGTTTTTTATTTTCATCGAAATACATTCATTAGTTTAAGTGGAGCCGATTTTGGTGCTACCATCAATGATAAAGCTATACCTATCAATCGACCCGTTTTTATTCCCGCCGAAACAACCCTTCATTTTACAAAAAAAATACATGGAAATTTCGGCTACCTAGCTGTTCAGAGTGGTTTCAGTTTACATGATTGGCTGGGTAGTTACAGTACACATAAAAAAGTAGGTGCAGGGGGGTTGCATGGAGAGGATTTACAAACAGGCGACATTATTTATTTTCGAAACGAGCAAAAAAATTATGTACAAGAAGATGTTGTAGTGATGCCCTGGCAGGCAGATGTTAGTGATTTTTACAGTTCACTGATATACTGTACTGTAGCACCCGAATCCATCATAACTAATAATCAATCTAATCATTGGTGGAAGGATCAATATTTTACTATTCTTCCGAATAGTGATAGAATGGGATACCGATTGAGTGGAGGGAATTTTGAAAAAATAGATGCAACTGAAATAACTTCATCAGCTGTTACAAGAGGCACTATACAACTACCTCCGAATAAGTTACCGATAGTATTAATGGCCGATCATCAAACAACTGGTGGCTATGCCCGTATAGCCAATGTTTGTGCCTCCTCATTTTCATCCTTTGCACAACAAGTTTTTAATACCCCTTTTATGATGGAGATGATCGCAGTAAAAGAGGCAGAGAAAAAATGGATTGAACAATACCATCATTTGCAAATACTACAACAAGCTTGTACCTTACGAATTAAAGAACAGTTTCATGCATATTGATCTGAATTGCGATGTGGGAGAAGGCTACCCTAATGATGAAGCATTGATGCCTTATATTTCAAGCGCTAATATTAGCTGTGGGGAACATGCAGGTTCTGCAGAAATCATACATCATACTATTTGCCTTTGTAAAAAATATGACGTGGCAATTGGCGCTCATCCCGGTTTCCCTGATCCCGAAAATTTCGGTAGAAAAGAAATGCATATGCCTGAAGATGAATTATTCGACTCCTTAGCTAATCAAATTGTTTTAATCCGTTTTTGGTGCCGGGTTGAAGGAGCAGTTATGCATCATGTAAAGCCACATGGAGCATTATATAATATGGCTGCAAAAGATATTAGGATAAGTAAAACAATTGTAAACGTAGTTAAAGAGATAGATAGTAGCCTCATTTTGTATGGGTTAAGCAACAGCTACTTAATTACAGAGGCAGAGAAAGCAGGATTGCAAACTGCGGCAGAAGTTTTTGCCGATAGAAGATATACTGCTGATGGTTATTTGGTTCCAAGAACAGAACCGGGTGCTATTATAGAAGATGAAAATATAGCTATTGAACAGGCCTTAGAATTTGTTAGAAATAGAAATAAAAAAAGAGCCGATACCATATGCTTACACGGTGATAATGATCAGGCATTACTATTTGCAAAGAAAATTCATCAAACTTTTAAAGCCAATAATATTGCCATTCAAACGATTTAAGATACCATCCATTGGTGGGGTAGGACTAGGCGCTGCTTTTTTAATGGCTAATTCGTCTATTGGTCCGGGTTTTCTTACGCAAACCACCGTATTTACAAAAGAGTTACTTACCAACTTTGGGTTTGTAATAGTACTATCTTCCCTGATAGATATAGGAGCACAACTTAATACCTGGCGCATACTTACGCTCACTAATTTACGTGCTCAAGATTTTGCAAATAAGGTATTACCCGGTTTAGGTTATTTACTCTCTGCACTAATTGTATTTGGTGGTTTTGCATTTAATATCGGAAATATAGCGGGCTGCGGATTAGGTATGAATGTTTTATTTGGTATCAGTTATGAGCAAGGTGCTTTTATTAGTGGTGTTTTGGCGCTTACCTTATTTTGGTGGAAAGAAATCGGCAGCATGCTCGATCAGTTCACAAAAACACTAGGTATACTAAAAATCGGTCTCACCATTTTTATTGCCTGGAAAGCCCAACCGCCAATTGTAGAAGCATTACAGCATAGTATCATTCCTGTAAAATGGAGTGGGAAGGCCATCGTTACCATAGTAGGTGGAACGGTAGGTGGTTATCTTATGTTTTCCGGAGCACATCGTTTGTTGGATGCAGGTATCAGCGGGAAAAAAAGTGAATTGGAAGTTAACAGAAGTGCTATCAGCGGTATCGCTATTTCAGGTATCATGCGGTATACTTTATTCTTAGCAACAGTTGGTGTAATTAGTTCAGGCACCATTTTAGCGGCCGAAAACCCCGCTGCAACAGTATTTCAGAAAGCAGCCGGTAGCATAGGACTAAGGATTTTTGGTATTGTGTTGTGGAGTGCTGCTATTTCATCTGTGGTGGGAGCTAGTTATACAGCAATCTCTTTTTTTAAAACCTTCCACCCCTTTATTCAAAAACATGAGCGGATATTTATTTCTGTATTTATTATGCTCTGTACCGGAATTTTTATTGCTATTGGAAAGCCTGTTTCATTATTACTAGCCGCCGGCTATATCAATGGTCTCATTTTGCCTATTGCCCTTGCCATTATACTCTTGGGCGCCGGACAAAAAAGAATCATGCAAGATCATCGCCACCCTATATGGATGCATATTGCAGGTTGGGCAGTGGTGCTACTTATGGGATGGATGGTGTTGGTATAAGTTGTAAAATAGCGGTAGCATTATTCCTTGTATTAGTTGATGAACAAGGAATCTTGCGGACTTGCATCTCCGGATTTTCTCTTCTTAAAAGACCATTAATATATAACTTATCATAATACTTAAGCAGAATAGCAAAACAACGATGCACATCTTTTTCCAGTAAAAAATTCACCGCATTTTTTGTTTCTAATCCGCCTAATTTTTTTTGAATGCGTAAAATGGCATTGAGTAATTTATCCTGATCATATTTACCATAGCTATGCACAATATTATCTAATCGTTCTTCAAATGGAATATCTAAAAATAAAACCGGCTTACTGCGCATAGTATTGAATAAATTACCCGGAATATTTACTTCTCCAATACGTTGGCTTTCGTCTTCAACAAAAATAGTGTGTAGTGGATAGTGGGTAGTGGGTAGTTTCTTACTACTCACTTCCCACTTCTCACTATTCACTATTGCGCTAAGCGCATTCGCTAAGTCATTCTCAAACTGTTCTTGGGTTGGCTGCTTAGGCATACCTAAATTACCAAAGGCAGAACCTTTATGACAAGCGATGGCTTCAAGATCTATTATTGCAGCTCCTTTTGCTGCTAATGCAGATAGCAATTCTGTTTTACCACTTCCGGTATATCCCCCAATTATAGTAATAGGATAATCTTTTTGAAACTGCTCCAACACCCATTTCCGATACTGCTTATATCCCCCTACTAATGAATACACTTTAAACCCATAGAGATCCAAGAGCCAGGCTACTCCTGCGCTACGCATACCACCACGCCAACAATGCACCAATACAGTTTTATCTACTGTTGATGAATGATTATTCAGATTCTTAATTGAAGATTGAAGATTTTCCACCTCTTCCACCATCTTCACCATTTTCTTTCCAAAATATTTCAGTCCAATCTTTATCGCTTTCTGCCTACTCTCTTTTTTATATGCCGTACCAACAACTTTTCTTTCTTCATCTGTAAAAAGTGGGAGTGAATATGCTCCGGGAATATGGGCGTGCTCAAATTCACCGGGGCTCCGTACATCCAACACAGGATGTGATTCAGCCAGTTTTAAAAACTCGTCAATATTTAATTTTGTTATAGCCACATACAAATGTACAGGGCATTTTGTACCTTTTCGGCATGAAACAATTGATAATTGTAAGGCATGCCAAAAGTAGCTGGGCTAATTTAGGTATGAGTGATTTTGAAAGACCGCTTAATGAACGGGGAAGCAGAGATGCCCCCGAAATGGCAAATCGACTTATCAATAGAAATGTAGTCGTAGACGCATTTGTTTCCAGTACAGCCAATAGAGCCCTTACTACTGCCACTTATTTCGCTAAAACATTTGGCAAAAAACAAACTGATATCATCACCGTACCCGAATTATATCATGCATCAGCAACAACATTTTATCAGGTTGTCAAAAAGTTGAATAATGCATTCCAAACAGTTGCATTATTTTCACATAATCCCGGTATCACAGATTTTGTAAATGAGTTAACCGAAACAAATATTGATAATATGCCCACTTGCGGCATTTTCGCAGTAAAGATTGATACCAATAATTGGATGGAATTTACACATGCAACAAAAACTTTCTGGTTTGTCGATTACCCTAAGCTATAATAGTTTTTTCTCTTTTGAAATTAGCTAAGAAAACCCCTCCGAAAATAAGTAGGGCAGCAAGCCCTTTTATCAAACTAAAATGTTCACCCGCGAAAATAGTAGCAATAACAGCAGCAAAAATTGGCTGCGTATAGATAAAAGCGCCTGTACGAGAGGGACCAATGGTGGAGATACTATATACGGTAAGCAGATACGCCACAAAGGTTACAACAATAGCCACATAGGCCAGTGCAATAAAATGTGAAATATCAAATATTTCCCACCTAGTTTCTAAAAAAGGAGGCAAACCAAAAGGGATAATACCGATTGTTCCGAAAGTAAAAACCCATCTCAAAACAAGTATAGGTGAGTATTTGGCCATTAATGGTCTTACCAATACTAAGTAAAACGCGTAAGAAGAAGCGTTTGTGAGCACCAAAATATCTCCCACTAACATATCCGATCCTTGCTGCGATTGATCTTTCGATAAAATTAATAAGGCCGCACCTGAAATACCCATGATAAGTCCGCCAAGCTTCAAAAAATTAAATTTCTCTTTGATTAATAAAGCAGCGATAATAGTTATAAGAATAGGAGTAGCTAAGGATAATAAAGAACTATGGATAGCACTTGTAAGGGATAGCCCTTTTACAAATAACAATTGATTAATCACTACACCGGTAAGCGCACAAAGTAAAAAACGTGGGATATCTTTTCTATCAATTTTTTGATCCCCTTTTTTGAATAAAAATAGTATCCAAAAAAGACTGATACTCGTTCCTACACGTACCAGATTTAAAGCAAAAGGGTGAATAAAGCCGGGCGTAATATATTTTACAACTGCATAACTACTTCCGAAAATAAAATTTGAACCGATAGCTGCGCCATACTTATTTATTACGCCTTTCATGGCTGTAAAGATATTTTATTATTATCGTAAATGGCCTGTAATAACTCTGTAAGGTCTTCTTTTTTAAACGCAATAAGCTCTTTGAATGAATAATTAAAAGAACTAGCGGCTGCGAGTGTACTTTTATTAAAAGCGTTCTGTGTAACCGAAAAAATCTGGTTTTGCTGCATTAAAATCTTTGCTAAATAGGCTTGCTCTGTTTGTCCGGGTGTGGGCACTACAATTAATTTCTTTTTTAATACCAATAACTCCATTAAAGAGGTATAACCACCTCTGCAAACGATATATTCACTTTTCTGTAACACCATGGCCAGTTCATTGGTGGGGAGATGGTTATAGATAGTAGACGGCAGACGGTAGACGGTAGACGGTAGATTGGAATTATTTACCTCAAAACTTATCTCCGGTCTCCGGTCTCCGGTCTCCGGTCTATTAAGTATTCCTCTCACAACCACAACTTCTTCTTCTATATGGGAAGCTAATTCGAAAACCTTCTCCTCAAAAATCGTTCTTTGTGGTTCGGGGCCTGAGATCAAAAAGCAGTATTTGTATGTAATAGCTGTATCTATTTTCTTGAATCGCGATAATAAATTGATATATTGAACAGGTACTCGAGGTAAAATATCGGGATGCGATAATTTACCTGCTATTCCTACAGGCATATCAGGTACCCAACAACTTGTAAACCTGTTGATCCATCTGTATAAAAAATATTGACTAATTCTTTCCAGTAATGTATTATTAAGATGCAGCTGCAACTGGTGGGTAATAAAAATTGTAGGTATTTTTTTGTGATATAACCCGTACCGATTATCGGCAATAACTAAATCAATTTTTTCTTGTTCAACAACCGATTCAAGCCATCTATTTTCCCCGGTTATGGTATGAAGAATTTTGGGAAGTTGTTGTATAATTTTAAAGAAGAATAAGCTGCCATTTACCGAATACCTTATTCCATATCCCTTCAGCTTTAACATTTTTATTTGCGGAAATTCGTGCTCAAATAAAGCAATTTGGGCTTTTTCTCCGGCAAGTATAATAGTACAACCCCTGGCGAGCAAACCCTTAATTAAGGGTATACAACGGGTTGTATGTCCCAGCCCCCAATCGAGCGGGGCTATTAAAACTGTTAAATCCTTATATTTTTTCTGCAATTTATTTATCTTAGTATTAATATGAGGTTGAAAATAAACCAAATTATGGTTTTGCTGTTACTTACAGGTATCATTACGTTGAGTTCGGGCTGTGGTATTTTCCAGAAATCGAACAGAACCAAATATTGTGGTTGTCCGAAACACTAACTATGGGTGCAAACAGGGATTTATTAGTATTGGCAAATCAAGCACATTTATCGAGAGAAGAGCTCGATAAGCAACTGGCTGCACTCAACACTATCTTATTCCCGGTTGAAAATTGGAATGCCTTTTGTACCGCTAATGAAATCATTGATATTAATAAACACAAAATAATTACC
>CABHOW010000165.1 GCA_902168225.1 uncultured Flavihumibacter sp.
GAAAATATCAAACGAGTGGCAGAAGAGTCATTGAAAAGATTAAAAGTAGAAGCAATAGACCTTTTTTATCAACACCGGGTTGACCCTGACGTACCAATTGAAGAAGTAGCAGGAACCGTGCAGGAATTGATAAAGGAAGGGAAAGTAAAACATTTTGGTTTGTCAGAAGCCGGAGCCGGAACTATTCGCAAGGCACATGCAGTGCAAGCCGTTACAGCACTGCAGAGCGAATACTCACTTTGGACCCGCCAGCATGAAATAGAGATTATCCCTACAATTGAAGAATTGGGTATAGGCCTGGTAGCATTTAGTCCATTAGGTAAAGGGTTTTTAGCAGGTAAAATTGATGAAAATACCAGATTTGCTGAAGGGGATATTCGTAATGTTTTACCGAGATATACCGAAGAAGCACGTGTTGCCAATAAAGCCTTGTTGGATTTGCTACAACAATTTGCCGAAAAAAGAAATGCTACGCCTGCCCAGATAGCTCTCGCATGGGTATTGGCACAAAAACCCTGGATTGTGCCGATTCCGGGAACAACAAAAATCCATCGTCTTACTGAAAATAATGGAGCGGCTGGTATTCAGTTAACAGCAGAAGAATTGCAGGATATTGCAAATGCTTCGGCACATATAAAAGTGGAGGGTACACGCTATACCGAAGCGATGGAGAAATCAACGGGACTATAGGTGTAATTTATATAATCCTGTCAATTGAACAAACTCAATTTGACAGGATTATTATTTTATATCAATCAATATGGCAAATAGTTAAAAAAGAATAAATTTGCTGATATACGTTTAAACAACTATATATCCTAAACTCCTTACTTCTGTATTTATGCACAACCTGTTCATTGAGTACGTTTACCTTATCCTGATTATTCTGGCATTGGCTATGGTTGCCAATAAGCTTCATATAGCTTACCCGATTGTACTTGTGGTGGGTGGATTAGCAATTAGTTTTTTTTCTGTATTTTCAAATCTTACCATTAATCCTGATTTAATTTTTCTTATTTTCCTACCACCGCTCCTTTATGAATCGGCCTGGCAGGTATCATGGAAAGAGTTCTGGAAATGGAGACGGGTAATTATGAGTTTTGCGTTTCTGGTAGTTATTATTAATGCTTCGGCAATAGCTTTATTTTCAGTAGCCATTATTCCGGGTTTTACATTGGCATTAGGCTTTCTTTTGGGTGGAATTGTATCCCCGCCTGACGCAATATCTTCTACCACTATTATGCGTCGGCTGAAAGTGCCGAAATCTTTGTTCAGTCTTGGCGAAGGGGAGAGCTTGTTAAATGATGCATCTTCTTTGATTGTCTTTCGCTTTGCTTTATTGGCCATTCTTACAGGTCAGTTTAATTTTCAGGAGGCCGCTACAAGTTTTTTTCTGGTAGTATTCATGGGTGTAGCAATTGGACTCTTAATCGGCTTGGTTTTCTATGGCATACATCGATGGTTACCCACTACGCCAAGCATTGAAATTGTCTTAACACTCATAACACCCTACTGCATGTATTATTTTGCAGAGTATTTTCATTTTTCGGGAGTATTGGCAGTAGTAAGCGGAGGACTTTTCCTGTCAGGTAAGCGTCAGAAAATGCTTACCTATGCAAGTCGCATACAAGGGGTAAATGTATGGGGGAGTTTAGTTTTTGTACTGAATGGGTTGGTTTTTTTGCTAATTGGCTTACAATTACCATCAATCATTGATCAATTAGGAGAGACTAAATTAAGCGAGGCAATAACGTATGGTTTAGCTATATCTTTAGTGTTAATTATCGTCAGGCTTTTATGTGCTTTAGGGGCATCTGCTTTTACTCGGTGGGTGAGTCGCTATATTACAGTAGCAGATACAAACCCCGGCTGGCGTTTGCCATTGATTTACGGTTGGGCAGGCATGCGCGGGGTTGTGTCTTTGGCGGCCGCACTTTCTGTGCCTTTACTTACCAACGAAGGGCGACCGTTTCCATATCGTAACCTCATTTTATTTATCACCTTTATTGTCATTCTGGTTACCTTAGTTTTTCAGGGGCTAACGCTTCCCTGGCTTATTAAAAAAATGAATTTAGTTGACAAGTTCGCTATTATACCCGAACATGAGCAGGAGATATTGATACAAAAGAAAATTCTGCAATATTCTATCCAACACCTCGAAGACAAGTATAATGAAGATGGGGCAAAGAATAAACAATTGAATGATCTGCTTGAAAAATTGAGAATAGAGTTAAGGCTGTTTAATCAGACATTGGAAGAAGCAGACGAGACACAGGAACACCCCTACAAAAATTATCAGCACGTTTATCTGCAATTGTTAGAGCATCAACGAGAATTGCTAAACAGAATTAATCTTAAAGCAGAATTTGATGAAGAGCTTGTCAGAAAATATCATTCTTTGATTGATATTGAAGAGTTTAAGGTGCGGGAAAAGATGTTGGGGTAGATTAGGAATCTTATTTATTTAAGTGCGTCTTTCAAAAAAGCAATTACTTTATCTTTAAACTCTTCAGTATCATACATTTTTCCGAAATGCGGTGCATCTTTTACAATAATAAGTTCGTTTTTTACACCATTTGCTGTTAGCCATCCGCTCAATAACTTTGACTGGCGATTGGTAACGATATTATCTTTTTCGCCATGAAAAATCAGAAATGGCGGGTCGTTTTTATCTACATAAGTTACAGGGCTCGCTATCCGGGCTAAGTCTGGCCGACTAACAGGACTTGCACCTAATAAAATGGCTTCAGGTGCTTTGGGGTCTTCACTACTGCCCAATGACGTTAATTCAGAAGGACCGTAATAATCAACCACAGCTTTGATAGCATATTCCTGAACAGTATCTCCCATAAAAAATCCGGCTACTTTGTTATTGTTTGCCAATCCTTGTAATGATGCTAAATGCCCACCAGCCGAAAACCCCATAATGGCGATGCGATTTTTGTCTAAACCATACTTTTCTGCATTTTTACAGAGAAACCCAAGCGCTTGATTACAGTCCTGAATTAGCGCCGGAAACCGGGCTTGTGAGGCAAATCTATAATCTATAGATGCTACCGCAATGCCATTATTAATTAAAGCAGAAACAGTATTGCCCATGTAGCCAATATCGGCATATTTATCGTTTACCAACCAGCCGCCACCATGAATAAAAACAACAAAAGGTATTTTTTCCTTAGCATTTTCAGGCAGATAAATATCTAATAAATGCTTTTTGAGGGTATCATTATTGTACGGAATGTTTCCATGCAAAACAGTCCCTTGTGGGAATAGTTTCAGTACCGGATTTGAAGTTTGAGAAAAAGCAACATTTGCCAATGAAACCCATAGCACAAGTGAAAATATAAGTAATGGATTGTTGGCTTTTCCTTTTTTTGAAAAAGAAATTCCTTTTTTAATTGGAGAAAGTGCTGCTTGGGTTGATTCTGTATATGGCATATACTTAGGTATGATTGAATAGGTTCTTTTATCAGCAAATATAATAGTCTGCTTACACAAATCTAATCAATACCCCATACTTATAAATACCGACTCATTTAAAACAGTAATATTGGTAGAAAATACAGTAATATATATAC
>CABHOW010000166.1 GCA_902168225.1 uncultured Flavihumibacter sp.
CGGCATACGAGATAGGAGTCCGTCTCGTGGGCTCGGAGATGTGTATAAGAGACAGGTATTAATGATATTTTCCGTTCTCAAGTTTTCCAACAATATTCAGAGAGTAGCTTTTTTAATCAGGTAACACAAAGAAGAAGGGACCCTCAAGTGATACGTTTAAATTTCAGTTACCGTTTTGGTAAATTCGATTTAAATCTTTTCAAGAGAAAAAATACCAAGGCCGACCAGGGCGGTGGCTTGGATATGATACAACAATAAATATTAATGATTCTTACCTGCTAACATAGGTACGAAAGAAAACTCCTCGAAACGTTCTTCTAAAAGAGAGCCATCGGGGAGTTTTTTTATTCGCAACATTCGCTGCGCTCCCCCTTCATCAACCGGTATTACCATAATACCGCCGGGGGCGAGTTGCTCTATTAATTTTTGAGGAATATGTGGTGCCCCGCAAGTGATCAATATTTTTGTAAAGGGCCCATACGTGGGTAACCCGGCAAACCCATCTCCGTAAAAAAACTGGATATTGAGGTACTTATTTTTAAACACGTACACACTGTGTAGATCATAGAGTTTTTTTTGTCGCTCTATCGTGAAAATTTTCTGAACACCCATTTCTGCTAAAATGGAAGTTTGATAGATACTGCCCGTGCCAATTTCTAAAACCCGATCTGCTTTTTGAATTTGCAATAATTGGGTTTGATAAGCCACTGTATAGGGATGTGAAATTGTTTGATCGGCGGCGATAGGAAAGGCCCGATTCTCATATGCGATTTTTTCGAATGCAGTATCTAGAAAATAATGCCTGGGAACATTATTTATGGCAGTTAAAACGGCTTCATCAGTTATCCCTTTTGCGCGTAATTCTTCTACCAACAATTTGCGCATGCCCTTATGGGTATGTAAATCTTCGTATTTTCTTTTTGCATGCATAATAATTATCCCCCTTGCTATTGCAAACCCATACTTTGGATGATCCCTTTAATTCTATTTTCTAAAACTACTTGTGTATCATCAAACGCATCTTTTGTAGCAAGTGTTGTATGCACGCTAAAGTAAAATTTAATTTTTGGCTCTGTACCCGAAGGCCTTGCTGAAATTTTGCTGCCATCTGCCGTAATAAACTGAAGAACATTACTTTTTGGTAACGCTATCGGCCATGTTTCACCTGTTTGAAGATTCGTTCCTTTCTGGAGTTGATAATCTAATAAGGTTACCACATCAGCACCATTTATTTGTTTTGGCGGATTCGATCTATAATCTTCCATCATAGCAGCAATTTCTTTTTGTCCGTTCATACCCTTTTTTGTAATACTTATTAGATTCTCGTAATAGAATCCGTACTGCATATACAGATCGATCATTTTATCGAATAAGGTTCGCCCCTTATCCTTTTCATAAGCCGCCATTTCGCACATTAGCGCAACAGCACTAACAGCATCTTTATCTCTTATTTGATCTCCGATCATTAATCCAAAACTTTCTTCTCCGCCAATCACATAGTTCTCTTTTCCTTCTAATTCTTTTATTTTTTCAGCAATCCACTTAAAACCTGTGAGTACATTATGGCAACCTACTTTATTTTGTTTGGCTACCTCATTAATCATTTCAGTAGTTACTATAGTAGTAACTACCATATCATTAGCTTGTGCAATTCCTTTAGCTTTACGTGCCTCCATCATATATGCAAAAGCTAATACGGCTGTTTGATTACCATTCATGAGTACCCATTCCCCTTTGTGGTTTTTCACACCGATGCCTACCCTGTCTGCATCCGGGTCGGTACCTAATAAAATATCCGCATCCAAAGCTTTGGCTTTTTGTAAGCCAATACTCATCGTTTCGCTCTCTTCAGGATTAGGGTATCCTACGGTAGGGAAATTACCATCAGGTGTAGCTTGTTCTTCCACTATGGTAACGTTAGTAAATCCAAAACGCTTTAATACTTCAGGCACTAAAGTGATACCGGTACCATGTATGGGGGTGTATACAATTTTGAGATCTTTTTGCTTTTCTATCACGTCGGGGTATACACTCAAACCCTTTACCATGTTCAAATAAGCATTATCCATCTCTTTACCTATGATGGTAATATTCGCTTCTCCTCCACTCCATTTTACTTCATCCACACTTGTAATTGCCTCTACTTCGGTAATAACATTTTTATCGTGCGGGGGTACTAATTGCCCGCCATCATTCCAATACGCTTTATACCCATTATATTCTTTCGGGTTATGAGACGCGGTACAAACCACTCCCCCATTACATCCCAAATGCCGAATGGCAAAACTGAGCTCCGGTGTAGGTCGTAGGGCTTCAAAAAGAAATACTTGGATACCGTTAGCAGCAAATACATGGGCTGTAGTTTCAGCGAAAAAACGGCTATTATTTCTACTATCATGGCCCACTACAACTTTTATAGAAGCGCTGCCATATGTTTTCTTTAAATAGTTTGCAAAACCCTGAGTGGCCATACCAATCGTATATTTATTCACTCTATTGGTACCAACACCCATACATCCGCGTAAGCCGCCTGTACCAAACTCTAAATTTCTGTAAAAGGAGTCAGCCAACTCATCGGGATTATTCTTCTGTAAGTCTAAAACCTCGGCTTTGGTTTTGGCATCATAGTTTCCGTTTAACCAAATATTTACTTTCTCTAAAACAGCAGCGTCCATATTTGTATTATTTATTTAACAATGATAGTTATTTTCTCTATTTCTACGAAATGCAGTTATGCCATTAAGTACTTGAAAACTGCTTATTGGAGCTTGCGACTAGGATAATCAACATCATTAGAACGAAATCTACATTACCACAGCAATGGGTTTCTACTAGTTTTATAATTCCTGTATATTAACGATAATTCAAAAGCATTTGAACTTACTGAGCCTGGTTTAGTGGTAGACATTTTTACGTCATAGGTAACAGCAAATTGAAAATCTTTGAATACATAACCAACATATGGAATGATGGCATCTCCTACCCTATAATATGTTCCCAAATTAAAAATTCTAGGGGATTCTTGATCATTTGAATGAGAAAAACCAAAATAGCCGCCACCGATAAACCCATTTACTCCACTTTGGAATTGATATAGCCCGCTCATATTAACATCAACCTTATCGCTTAATAATTTACCAATATTAAAATGAGCATCATATCTGGGATTATTCATTTGAGAACCGGCATCGTAAACAGATTGCTTGGATTTAACAAACCGAAATCCCGCTACCCCAAAGTCTGCTACCATTTCATCTGTTGTAAAAGTATACAGTAAACCTGCGCAAACAGAAGAATAACCCGGAATATTAGTTAATCCGGGCTCACCGGTTGGAAGTGTTCTGTTAAAACCTCCTGAACTCAATTGCTGAGCAGTTGTAAGTTCATCGAAATTGATATTGGTTTTATTATAAACATATCCTAAACCTCCGGTAATACCATGAATTTCGTCTCTATCCAATGACAGATGTACAGCGGCATTCAGTGTAATAAATGTGCTTTTATATATTCCTTCCATAGCAGCATCTTGCATAAATAATGCTCCTATTCCAACGTATGAAGAAGATCCAGACGGTTGATATATCCGGCCATCTACCGATACCGACTTTGTATTATAATTGGTTCCAAATCCTAAAGATTGATTTCTAAATGTTGCCATTGCCCGCCATTTATTATCGCCATTGCCCGCCAGTGTTGGGCTTATGGATAAAGGCGAATGAAAGAATTGAGAAAAATTAGGATCCTGTGCAATAATATGCTTGATCGTACAAAATTGTACAATCATCAAACTGATATATATATAAATTTTAAGTTTCTGCATGCGCTTATCGTAATAACATAACTGTTCCTTTCTGTATTATTGTTTTTCCATTGATATCAATACCCTCGGCAATCCATACATAGGCTCCTAAAGGTTGATCGACCCCATTTACTCGGCCATCCCAAGCCTTATCCGAGGTTTTTGTTTCAAACATCAATTGGCCGTACTTATTAAATATTTTGAAATATTTAAAATCTCGAATGCCAGCTAAATAAACAAATAGCTGATCGTTGATACCATCTCTGTTTGGAGAGAATGATTTGGGAACAAAAATATCAATCAGTCCATCCTCGAATACAAAGACTTTGAGTGTATCGGTAGTTACACAACCATATTCAGAAATAATATTGACATAATAAGTTTGGTTGGTATTAAAATTAAATACCGGGTTATAGATATATCCATTATCTAACCCAAATGAAGGAACCCATTTATATTTATAATTACTACCTGTAAATATTCTAGCCGTTAGTTGCGTAGGCCTGTTTTTATTGGTGAAAATATTAGGCATGTTAATGGATAATTCAGGGCGCCTGATTAAAATATTCGAATCCTTAAATACAGAATACCCGCAATACGCAGAAGTGGCGTATAATTTTACATTTTGAAGACCGGCATTTTTAAAAGAATAAATCGTATTACTCCCTGCTACAGAATCTTTACCGCCAAATATCCAATTCCAAACAATACTACCTGTAGTACTTGTATCAGTTAAATTTTTAAACTTAATGGGGGTATTTACACAAGTACTATCATAACTAAAATTAATAATAGGATTATTAAATACCTGTACCATTTTAATGGCATTAACTGTTTTGTTAAAGCACCCAAATGAATTCATTGTTCCAGCTCTATATGATCCCGGTAACAAAGCATTATAAACGGCACCCACGGCTCCATTTATCAATGTGTCGTTTCTGTACCACTGATACCCCCCACTAACTGTATTTACCGAGAGTGGTAATGTAGCCCCTACACACAATTGATTGCCTTTGGGAGCTACGATCGAATCATAGGGTAACGGATATAGATTTTGTGTTAGTGAAACTGTACTCGTATCATTGGAGCAATAAGCATCTTTAACCCTTAATAATTTAAATGTGTATGAATTTGCATTTGGTAAATTAGATGTATAGATTGTATTCGGAGATGTTTTTATATCGGTAATAGTTGTAGGAAGACCATTTTTTGAATCATTATAACTAACCGACCATGGCCCGGTACCTGAAAAATTAACTAGAATAGAATCGGTACTGTTGCTACACAACCCTACAGCACCGGAAATACGAGTAGTCGGAATCGGGTTGACGTTTACTTTCAATTTAAAGCTATTACCCGTACATCCATTACTAACTGGCAAAACCGTATAGGTTGCGTAAGCGTTATTGATACTTAAATTAATTAATTGTTGATTGATATTTGATTGACCACTTGAATCAGCTTTAAATCCGGTAATTACCCCAAAAGGTGCAATGGTGGGGATATTCCAAGTAAATGTAGTTCCTGTTGGAATATTTGAAGGAGCAAAAGAAAACGCAGCCCCACTGCAAGAACTGGTTTCTTGCTGTGTAATAGTTGGCGTAGGTTTCACCGTTACCACTAAATTAAAAGGTGCTATGGAACACAAGGCGCCGACTGGCTGGATGATATAATTGGCAGTGCCGGTTGTGATTCCGTTATTGATTAAAGTGTCGCTCACTACAGATAAAGGATTGGATACGTTTTTTGCACCGGTGATACTTGATATTGGAATTACCACCGGGCTGGCCCAAGTATAAAACGTTCTCGAAGGCATCAGATCATTCGGAAATACAAACGCTGAACCACTACATATAGAAAAGGTTTGAGTTTTTAAAATAGGAGAAGAATTTACAGTAACCGTAACAATGGAACTAGTATCTGAACATCCAAATGCACTTAAGGTATATCTGTAGGAAACAAGAATCGGCCTCGTAGTTGTATCTAAGAGCGTTTCTTTAATGCTGTTAAATCCTGAAGATCTAACATTACTGATGCCATCAGTTGCGTTTCTGGTCCATGAAAATCCTGCAGAAGGAATATTGCTGGTAGGGGTATAATTGAATTCGGTATTACTGCAAACAGCACTAGGATTTAAATTAGAAGTAAGCACCGGCAAAGGGCTAACAGATATTGTTAAGTTAAATGGTCGCCCAACACAACCTGCTGTAAAAGTTGCAGGAATGATTGGGGTTACTATATAGGATGCAGTACCTATTGCATTTGAATTATTAATGAGTAGTTGGCTTAAGGTATTTTGAGCAACTAAGGTTTGAGGCGCCCCCCCGCTTACCCCTGGAGACTGTGTGGGTGACGACCAAGTGTAAACTGTATTGTCAGGCGTATTGGGCGCTTTAAAGCTAAAATTCGAATTACTGCAGGTAGATGCGGTTTGATCTGGAACTGTGAGTACCGGATTAACAGTTACAAATACGGATTGCACATTGGTACATCCGTTTGCATTTAATGTAAAATTATAGGGTACAACAACGGCCGAATAGGTAGGATTGCTTAATGATTCGTTGATATTACCGACACCCGAAGTTACAGGTTCATTAATTCCAACCACGGAGGTACGTGACCAATTAAATATTACATTGAATGTATTACTTGTTGCCGCATAACTAAATGTAGCACCTGAACATATAGCCGGAGGAGTTAAGGTACTGCTTAATTTGGGTGCAGGTTTTACTTGCACATTTACAACTTGTTTATTCAAATTAGTACATCCATTGGTAGATAAAGTAAAAATATAGGCAACCGTTATGGTAGCATCGGTAGTATTATTGAGCACTTCGTTGATATTTCCAAAACTGTTTAATTCGGCATTACTGATACCTGCCGTGGCTGTTCTTGTCCATGCAAAAGCAGTTCCCGCATTAGTACTTGTAGGATTATACGTAAAGCTGGTACCGCTGCATACAGCAGGTGGCGACAAAGTGCTGCTCAAAGTAGAATTGCTCGAATTAATGGTTACCCCAACAGTGAAACTATTACCCGTACAGCCATCTGTGATTGGGGTTACAATGTAGTTTGCATTCCCGGTTAGTATATTTAAATTAGAATTAGTTAGCTGTTGACTAATTGAGCTTTGAGGAGAATTTTGAACAGATGTACCTAAAATTCCATTTGATATTGTTGGCTCGGCCCAGGTATATAATGTACCGGCAGGTGCATTCGCCGGTAATACATTAAAAGAACTGCCACTACATACTGTTGTTGTTTGGGCGGCAATTACGGCTCGAGGTGTTACGGTTACCAATACCTTAAAGGTAGACCCTGTACAAGTTCCGGAAACAGGAGTTACATCATAAGTAGCTGTTGCAACTGCATTCGTAGAATTTGTGAGCGACTGACTGATCACCGTTACGGAATTGGTTTGAGCCCCGGCTCCGCTTAACGACCCAACAGGGTTAATTACGGGAGCAGACCATGTATATAAGGTAGCCGCTCCAATAGGTACATTTGTAGGAGCAACATTAAATGAAGTATTACTACAAATTTTTGATGTCTGTGTTTCAATAGCCGGACTCGGCTTTACCGTTTGAACAAATGTAAAATTACTACCTGTACAACCATCGGCTACAGGTGTAACGATATAAGTTACAGTTGCAGGAGAATTGGTATTATTTGTTAATGTTTGACTTATATTTTGCACAGAGGTAGTTCTTTCTAATGCACCAATAACCGATCCTGTAGGATTTTGTACAGGGGTTGGCCAAGTATATAATGTTCCGGATAAATTGCTAGCAGGTGTTTGCGTAAAATTAACCCCGCTACAAACTGAATTACTAATATCCGGAACTATTGGTAGAGGTTTAATACTTACCACTAAATTGAATGGGAGCCCTAAGCAGCCGCTACTATTGGGAGTAACCGAATAGGTTGCCGTTCCTACCCCTCCGGCAATGTTATTATAATTTAGAATTTGAGCAATATTGGTTTGCTCCACATTTTGAGAAGAACCACCTAAAACATTAGCCGATCGTTGCGGGTCTGTCCAGGTATAAGTGGTGCCAAGAGGAACACCGGTTGGTTTTATATTGAATGATTGTCCACTGCATATGGAAACATTTTGTGTACTTAAATTGGCCGCAATTTTTACAGTGACTTCAATTGAAAAATTTGAACCTACACACCCATTTGTACTAGGCGTAACGGTATATAAAGCAACCCCGTTCGATCCGCTCGTATTCGTAAGGGTTTGGCCAAACACAGATAATTGTGCTCCATTAGCCGTACTACCCGAAATTGCACCTGCGGGTGCAATAACTGGGACACCCCAAGTATAGGTTGTTCCAAAAGGCACATTAGAGGGTGTAATAGAAAGGGGTGTCCTACTACAAACTTCGGTTCTTATAGGCGTTACAATTGGCGTTGGATTTACAGTTTGTGTTAAGGTGAAGGTATTACCTGAGCATCCATTTGCAGATGGGGTAATGGTATAAATATAATTGTTAGGTATTGTTGTTGTGTTAGTTAAAACATCTGATATACTTGTTTGTGGTACTGTTTGAACAGCTCCTCCTATAACGGCCCCGCTTACAGTACTTACAGGTAATGCCCATGTAAACGTGGTACCGGGTAAACTACTGGAAGGAGTTGAAGTAAATGAACTTCCACTGCAACTGCTATTAGCATAATTAGCAACTATGGGCAAAGGATTTACGGTAACAACTGCATTAAAAGAAGTACCACTACAGCCATTTGCAGAAGCAGTTATTGTATACGTAGCTGTTGTAATACTAGTTGAGCTATTGGTTAATACCTGACTGATATTGTTTTGAGCAACGGTTTGTTCCGTACCGCCGCTTATACCGGTTGACTGTGTTGGGGCAGTCCATAAATAAGTTGTACCGGCAGGTGCATTAGGAGGTTCTATTTTGAAAGCACTACCACTGCAAGTTGTAGCCGATTGTGTATTGAAACTAGGAGAAGGGTTTACTATTACATCCAAAGTAAACGGAGCTCCTGCACAGGATCCGGCTATGGGAACAATAGTATAGGAAGCAATAGCCGGTGCATTTGTTGTATTCGTTAAGGTTTGAACAACAGCTGATTGACCGGTTAAAGAGGTTTGACCTGTAATGGCATTAGCAGGAGTAATTGTTGGAACCGTCCAATTATAAAGCGTCCCCGAAGGCTGTCCTGTATATGTATTGGTAAAAGCAGTACCACTACAAATCGTTTTTGTTTGTGCTACAGGAGTAACAGAAGGTGTTGCATTTACTGTTACTACTGCATTAAAATTGGGCCCCTGGCATCCCCCGGTTGTTGGTGTAACAACATATGTTGCTGTTGCATCAGCAATGGTTGTATTGATTAAAGTTTGACTGATAGCACTCGATCCCGTAGTTTGTGATGAGCCACCTGTAAGTGCTCCATTAACCGGTGTAATAGTTGGTGCTAAAGCCCATGTAAAAGTTGTATTTGGAGGAAATGCAGCAACTGAAAAATTAAACGGCTGACCACTACATGTAGTTGTATTTTGTTGAACTGTTACCGTTGATACCGGGTTTAACGTTACCGTTACCGGGAACGTAGCACCTGCACAACCTTGAGCCCCGGAAACAGCTATGGGTGTTACTGTATAATTCAATGTAACAGGAACAGTTCTGTTTGCGGGGTTATTGGTTAATGTTTGTCCAATTACTGTTACAGGGGTATTTTGTGCAACTGCTCCGGTAACGGCTCCTGAAACCGTAGGAGTACTCCACACGAATCTTGTGTCTGCAGGAACCAAATCAGTTATGGGAATTGTAAACCCGGTACCGCTGCAAATAGTGGCACTTTTTGCAGCAATAACAGCTACAGGATTATAGGTTACATTAACAACCTGTGTGGTAATACAGCCGGAATTACCGTAAGAAAGTGTATAAAAATAAGGAACTATTACAGGGGCAGTAGTCGTATTATTTAGTATTTCATTGATAGATCCATTATTACCGGTACCAACACCCTGACTTATTCCTGCATTCAAGGGTCTTGTCCAACCGGTAAAAGTTGTACCTCCGGCAGGGTTCGCTGTGGCATTAAATACAATACTGCTTCCACTACATTTGGGTGTGATAGTACCGGCATTACTAATAACAGGTGCCGTACCACCGGAAGGGTTTACCGTTACCGTAAAACTAAAACTTGGATTCGCACATCCACCAACATAAGGGGTAACTTGATAAGTAGCTGTACCCGATGAACCGGGAGCACCGGCATATGTTAAGGGCTGTACAATATAAGGCTGGGGTGTAGCTTGCGCAGCACCACCACTAACATTGGTCATTGTTGGAACCCCCCATGTATAAGTTGTACCTGCAGGAATACCGGTAACATTTGCATAAAAATTACTTCCACTACAAATGGTGGGCGTAATTCCTGATGCGTCAACATTGATGCCCGTAGGATTTACGGTAACAGTCATTTTAAAAGGATTACCTGTAGAAGGTGTTATGGAATACACCACAGTACCTACAGTTGTTCCGGTGTTACTTAATGTTTGATTGAGTGATGTAGCCCCAACCAATTCATTGGTATTACCAGTTACAGCACCGGCTATTACATCTGCTGTCCATTTAAATGTTGTTCCCGAAACAAGACCAACCTGTACAGGAGATAATGTTACTGTACCACCGTTACATACAGATTTAACCTGATTGCTTTGCCCAATTCCTAATAAAAAAAATAAAACACCAATAAAAAGCAGTAAAAATCGACGCATTTATTCCAATATTATTTACCTATATCGGTTTCCATAATAAACGGTTGGATTTGCAGTCAGCTTTATAAGGATAAATAGAAAAAAAACGAGCGTATCAAAACTAAATAACTACAGCGCCTGTTATATTGCCATTTGTGGTTTCTACTTTGATATGATCTTCCGGGGTAGTAGCTACAGAAAGCCCTACGTAATCAGGTTTTACAGGGAACAATTTATGCATTCTTTCTACCAAAACAAAAGTTTGAATAGTACGTGGCATAAAATTCAGTAAGGGCTTAAGCGCGTACAATAATGTTCTACCACTATTAATTACATCATCTATTAAAACAATATTTACATCATTCAAATCAAGTGTGTCAGATAGTACTACTTCTTTCGGAAAATCCTTATCAAGTAAAACGGAGCTAGTTGTAACGGTATTAGGCACGTATTTTTGAAGCAATTCTGCTGCTTTATGTGCAATAACCGTTCCACTGTTGCGTATACCGATCAACACAATAGGGGCCTGATTACCACTTAGGTTTTCGGCCAGTTCAAGCACCATCCTTTCCAATTTACTGGAAGCCTCGGAGCCGTTTAAGATAGATCTTTTTCCCAAAACGTATAATTTAAGCGTAAAATAGTAAGATTAAATGAATTAGCTATCTTAGCAACAATAACTTTCTGCTATGCATTATTTACCTCAGATTGTGTTTGTGTTGTTAACCGGTGTTGCTGTTTGGTTATTTAGTAAAAAAGCCGGAGAAATAAGAAGAAATATTCTGTTGGGAAAAGACGAAGATCTAAGCGATAATCCCGCTATCCGCTGGCGAAATTTGGTGTTATTGGCGCTTGGACAAAAGAAAATGTTTAATAACCCCCTTGTGGCTGTTATGCATCTTATTATTTATGCAGGCTTTATTATCATTAATATAGAAGTACTGGAAATTGTATTAGACGGACTATTAGGAACACACCGTTTATTCGCACCTTATTTGGGTGGATTATATAACTTCCTCATTAATAGTTTTGAGATTTTAGCTGTAGGTGTATTGGTAGTGTGTATTATTTTTTTGGTGAGAAGAAATATACTGAAGCTGAAGCGCTTTCTGAGTAAGGATTTGAATGGATGGCCCAGATCCGATGCCAACTACATTTTAATTACTGAAATATTTTTGATGGGGTTATTCCTAAAGATGAATGCTATGGATCAGGCATTACAAGCTCGGGGTACAGAACATTACTATATAACCGGTCACTTTGTGATATCTTCTTTGTTATCTCCTTTTTTTGAAAGTTTCCCTACTCATTTTTTGATTGGTTTTGAAAGAACTGCTTGGTGGCTGCATATTGCAGGCATTTTTGCTTTCTTGAATTATCTCCCCTATTCGAAGCATTTACATATTTTATTGGCTTTTCCAAATTCCTATTATGCGCGTTTAGCAGTACCGGGCAAAATGAAAAATATGCCGGCTGTTCAAAACGAAGTATTATATGCAATGCAGCCCGAGTTAGCACCTGCAGATGCCACTCCGCCCGCGCGCTTCGGGGCAAAAGATGTGTTTGATCTGAGTTGGAAAAATTTATTAGACGCTTATAGCTGTACAGAATGCGGGAGGTGTTCCACTGCTTGCCCAGCGAATAGTACCGGAAAATTATTAAGCCCGCGTAAAATAATGATGGCTACTCGCGACAGACTTGAAGAAGTAGGTAAGAACATCAACACAAATAAAGAATTTAAAGACGACGGTAAATCCTTACTACATGATTATATATCCGTGGAAGAATTAAGAGCTTGTACCACTTGTAATGCATGCGTAGAAGAATGCCCAGTAAGTATTTCTCCATTAGAGATTATTGTGGAACTCCGCCGTTCTTTAATCATGGAAGAAAGCAATGCGCCGCAAGAATGGAACGGCACATTCAGTAATATCGAAAATAATTTTGCTCCTTGGAAGTTTTCGCCCGACGATCGGGATGCATGGGTGAGACAGTAGACTTGAGACGGTAGACCGTAAACGGTGAGTAGTATATTACAAACTTAACATATGGAGCTAGCTGATGTAGAATCTTGGGAAAACACAAAGAAATTTTTCTTTCGTTTTTTCTTCCTTACCTGTATTTTGTTTATTACCCCTTTTAGTTTTTTGCAAGGTGTTCCTGTTATTGATAGTATACTGAGTTATTATTTTAATGCATATGAAGCTATTTGTTTGCAATTTAACAAATGGATTTTCCATATCGTACCAAATACCAAAATACCAAATGGAAATGGCGATTACCCTGAACAATGGATGGAATTGTATACATCTCTATTGCTAGCATTGGTAAGTAGCATTATCTGGAGTATTATCGACAGCAAAAGGAAGGAGTATACCAAATTGAATTACTGGCTATTTGTAGCTATCCGCTATTTCGTAATATTGAATGGATTTAGCTATGGCATTTTTAAGTTGTTTGCTGTACAAATGCCATTTCCTACGATTAGCCAGTTAGCCACTCCATTAGGAGATTTTTTACCAATGCGGTTATCTTGGATGTTTATTGGATACTCGCATAGTTATCAGGTATTTTCAGGGTTTATAGAAGTATTAGCTGCTTTACTACTTTTATTCAGACCAACAGCCACACTTGGTATTTTTGTTTCATTGGGTGTGTTTGGAAATGTAATGATGTTAAACCTTAGCTACGACATCCCTGTAAAAATAAATTCTATTACGCTTGTAGTATTATGTTTATGGTTGCTATCAGAAGAAATACCAAGGCTGTTTCAATTTTTCTTTTTCAATCGCGCCGTACCAAGCAGGATGTTGGTTTTCCCATTTAGTTCAAAAAGAGGTCGCATCATAGCAAGGTTAACAAAATGGATAATGGTAATATTTTGGGTCGTTGTTCCAACTACGCTAGCCATACAAACCTTAGAAAAAAGGAAAAAAGATTTAGTCTCAGCTACTATTATTCCGGTAGGTTTTTACGATGTTTTAGTACATGCCAGAGGGAAAGATACCATAAGTTTGGCAAGCGGAGACTCTTTATACTGGCAAAATATAGTTATAGATAATATTTCGGGAGGAAGCATAAAGAGTAGCGATTCCCGCTTTAGATTACGTTATAGGAGGGCTTATTTTAATTATAAAATAGATACCGTACATCACCATATATCGTTATTTAAGAGCGCAGCAGATTCGGTCTCAATTGTACAATTTCATTTTCAAATAAAAGACGCAGAAACTATCATACTTTCAAGCACTGATAATAAACAAGCTATTTATCTATTATTACGTAAAAGACCGAAAGGTTTTCCACTTGCCGAAAAACCATTCCATTGGATCAGTGAAACGAATAGGTAGTGCGTAATATCACCTACACAAAAGGTTTATAAATCATGCGCCATAACTGAATACAAGCAGTGATGATAAAGATGATCCCCATGATTTTATTCAAAGTTTTATTACTGGCATTAAGTTTAGCTACCAGCCAATTACCGCCATGTATATATAAAGCTAACCCTGCAATAGTACCGGCGCCGGCACCTCCGGTAAAACAGTTATAAGCATATGTTTCTATTGGTAATGCTTTTGTTTGAATTAATGTGGAGGTCCATAAAAACCAGAATGGTATTTGCACAGGGTTTAAAGCACTCATCGTTAACCCTAAAATAAAACGATTTAATCTATTATTCAATAACACCGGTTTTTTTTCAACGGCCTGTTTACGCGCGGTTATAAAAGAAATAATACCCAACACTAAGAACAGTATTACAGTTAACCACCCTAAAGCTAAAAACCAAAGTCGGTGTTGTATTACCCAATCCATTCCGGTAAGGGCAAAACGTAAATAGATCATTTCCACAATAGCCACTCCTATCGCAAATTGCCAAGCTTTTTTGAATCCTTCCTGTAATCCGATTTGTGTACTTGTAAAACTCATATTCCCTAAAGGTAATTGCCCTAAAAAACTCACCATAAAACCTAACCAAAGAATAATCACTATTTGCATATCTGCAAAATAGGGTAATTCCTCTTTGGTTTTCTACGTATTTTTGAGGAAATATTTTGTATGAAAGTGAATACGATGGCTGAACTGATGATGAATGGCGAAACACCTGATATTTTATTTTGGGTGGGTTGCGCCGGCAGTTTTGATCAGCGAGCTCAAAAAATTACAAAAGCTTTTGCTACTATTCTCGATAAAGTGGGTTATAAATTTGCTATACTAGGAAAAGAAGAAGCCTGTACAGGTGACCCTGCACGAAGAGCGGGCAATGAATTTCTATTCCAAATGATGGCATACCAAAATATTCAAGTTCTGAATGGGTATGGTATCAAAAAAATTGTTACTACCTGTCCACATTGCTTCAACACACTTAAAAATGAATACCCTGAATTAGGGGGTAACTACGAAGTTATTCATCATACAACCCTACTCCAACAACTGATTGATGAGGGTAAAATTAAAATGAAAGAAGGGGGAAGCTTTAAAGGAAAGAAAATATCTTATCACGACAGTTGTTATCTTGGTCGCGCAAATAATATTTATGAAGCTCCCCGAAAAGTATTGGAAGTGTTAGATGCTGAATTAGTAGAAATGAAGCGTTGCCGTAAAAATGGTTTATGCTGTGGTGCAGGCGGAGCGCAAATGTTTAAAGAAGATGAACCGGGTAATAAGCGTATTAATATTGAGAGAACCGATGAAGCGCTCGATACCGGTGCAAGTATTATAGCAGCAGCCTGTCCGTTTTGTAATACCATGATGAGTGATGGTGTTAAAAATCGGGAGAAAGAAAACGAAGTTGCTGTTTTTGATATTGCTGAAATGATCGCAGAAAGTATGGTATAATATGATAGACTTAACAACTATAATTCCAAACGATTTTAATGATAACTCGCGGGTATGGATATACCAGAGCAGCAAATTATTTACACTAGAAGAAGCCTTCGCTATTGAAGACATGCTTATACAGTTTGTATCAAATTGGAAAAGTCATGGTACCCCGGTAAAAGGTTATGCCAATTTATTATTCGGGCAGTTTATTATTTTGATGGCCGACGAAACAGCCACGGGTGTTAGTGGCTGCAGCACCGATAGCTCTGTGCATCTTATGAAAGAAATTGAGCTGCGCTTTAAAGCTGACTTATTCAACAGGCAGAACCTGGCTTTTTATATTAAAGAAAAAGTACAAATAATACCCATGGCACAGCTTTCTTATGCTTTAGAAAATGGTTTTATCAATGCAGAAACTTTATACTTCAATAATTTAGTTGCTGATAAAAAATCACTGTTGAACAATTGGATTACACCTTTGAAAAAAACATGGTTAGCAAGTAAATTGAAAATTACTATTTCATAAGTTTTATTTGAAATAAAGGATGATTGGATTACTTAAGAACATTAGCCAACGTTTGATCTAATTCTTCACCCCTTAAATTTCGCGCAATAATTTTACCGGTAGGGTCTATCAAGAAATTAGCAGGTATGCTGTTGATCCGGTACAGTTTAGCCACCTCATTTTCAAAATATTTCAGGTCACTAACATGTGTCCATGCGAGCTTATCTTTTCTGATTGCCTGTATCCAATTATTTCTGTTTTCATCTAATGAAATACCAAGTACCGTAAAATTCTTGGCTTTATATTTCTGAAATGCAGCAACTACATTAGGGTTTTCCTGCCTACACGGCCCGCACCAGCTTGCCCAAAAATCTACCAATACATATTTCCCTTTAAATGAAGCTAAGCTAACTGCTTTACCTGAAGTATCTTTTTGGGTAAAATTGATAGCTACCGTTCCAACAGCGCCAATCTTTGCATCCGCTATTCCATTTTCTAAAATTCGCGCAAAGGAACCTCTTTTAGCCTCGGGCAATAAAGCATTGTAGCGCGTTTCAATATCTGTTAATCCATTTAGTAGTGGGCTTATAACAAATAATACAAAAGAACTCACCGGAGAATTCCTACGAGCTTGTGTAAAGCTTGTGGCGTTATTTACCACATTCACTTTAGTAGATTCAAAAACACGAATAAGGGAATCTCTACGTGGTTGCGTTTTCTCGGGATTGATAAGATTTACTAATTTATTTAATGTATCGCGGAGTGGATTGAAGGAGTTCTTAAAATCAAGATAATCTTGTTCAATAGCAGATCCTTTAATTGTTACATTATTTAAGCTATTAAAATCGCCATCTATTACTATGGCATTATTCTCCATGAATAAATCGATCGCTTCTTTAAATCCTACAAAACCCACCTGAAAAATATCAGGTTCCGCCACTTTACCTTTTAATTGAAATTGCCCATTCTTAACGGTATCGGTAGCAATTGTTTTACCATCAGAACCATTCATTAAAAAAACAAGTGTTCCGGGTTTAATGTTTTGAATATTCCCTTTAATTGAAAATCCTTGCTGCGCCTGAAGCGTAACAGTGATAAATAGGATTGAAATAATAAAAAAATGACGCATATATTATTTTGAATGTCTTTTACGAAGTACTGCTAAAACATCTGCTAAAGTATGCCCTTTAGCGTTAAGTAAAAGCAAATAATGGAACAGTAAATCAGCCGCTTCACCTAAAAAAAGTTCTTTATTATCATCTTTAGCTTCAATTACCAACTCTACGGCCTCCTCTCCCACTTTTTGGGCAATTTTATTTATTCCCTTTGCAAACATGGAAGCCACATAGGATTCTGAAGGGCTAACCTGTTTTCTCAGATTGATAATATCTTGTAAATACAGTAAAAAATCTTCACTATGATTTGGCTCGCTCCAGCAAGTATCAGCACCTGTATGGCAGGTTGGGCCCTGAGGATGTGCCTTTACAAGTAAGGTATCATTATCACAATCTACAGCGATGGATTTTAGTATTAAAAAATTACCGCTCTCTTCTCCTTTTGTCCATAAACGTTTTCTAGACCTACTATAAAATGTTACTTTACCTGTTTCTTCTGTTTTTTGTAATGCAGTTTCGTTCATAAAACCAAGCATTAATACTTTGTGGGTATCATAATCTTGAATAATAGCAGGAACAAGCCCATCAGTATATTTTGAAAAATCTACTTTCATATCCTAAAGTTCGGTGATTAGAACCGCATTGAAATACCTTTTTTTTGCAGGCTTTTTTTAAGTACGGGGATCTCTATTTCTTTAAAATGAAAAATACTTGCAGCAAGTGCCGCATCTGCTTTAGCATTCAGAAATACGTCTTCGAAATGCTCAATGGTACCGGCTCCTCCGGAAGCAATGACGGGTACCGGTAAAGTAGCCGACAAAGCCTCGGTAATATCCAAAGCAAAACCTTCTTTGGTTCCATCGTTATTCATAGAGGTAAGCAAAATTTCTCCGGCGCCTAAATCAACACCAAGATTTGCCCAATCTACACAAAGTGTTTCTGTTTTTATTTTACCCCCATTCAAATACACATACCAATTATTATCAGCTTCTTTTTTTGTATCGATTGCTAATACAATACACTGACTACCAAACTCTTTCGCAAGTGCCTCTACAAGAGAAGGGTTTTTAAATGCTGATGTATTTACCGAAATTTTATCGGCTCCATTCTGTAATAAAGTATACACATCCTCTATGGAGCTTATACCACCGCCAACCGTAAAAGGGATATTGATATGATGTGCAATTTTGTTCACTAGGTCACTAAGCGTTTTCCTTTTTTCGTTAGTCGCTGTGATATCTAAAAAAACCAACTCATCAGCACCCTGTGATGAATATAATGCCCCCAATTCCACAGGGTCGCCGGCATCTCTGATATTTTCGAAGTTGATGCCTTTAACAGTTCTTCCGTCTTTAATATCTAAACAAGGTATGATGCGTTTTGTTAACATGGATGAGATATGGTTTAGGAGTTACGGGTTACGAGTTAGGAGTTGCGAGTTACGGGTTATTTAATAGTTTTTTAGTTGATCCACAGTTATTCTTCCCTCATAGATCCCTTTCCCAATTATTACTCCTTTACAACCTATATTTTTTAGTTGCATAAGATCCTCTGTTGAGCTTACACCACCACTGGCTATAAAAAATAGGTCCGGGAAATGATTTACAATTTTTTGATATAATGAAACAGCCGGACCCTCTAGTTTTCCGTCTTTACTGATATCTGTACAGAATACTTGTGTAATACCTTTAGTGGCATAATCAATAATAAAATCAAACAGATTGATATCTGTTGTTTCTAACCAGCCTCCAACAGCAATTTTTTCATCTTTTACATCTGCACCTAATAAAAACTTATCGGCCCCATATATATCTATCCAGTTTTTAAAAGTTTCAGGTGATTTTACGGCTAAGCTACCAATAGTTGCAAAGGTTGCACCGGCCTCAAATACCTTTTCAAGATCTGATTGCTGCTTTATTCCACCACCAAAATCAATGCTTAATTTGGTATTACGCGAAATATCTTCTAATACTTTCCAGTTTTTAACCGACCCCGCCTTAGCTCCATCTAAATCAACTAGGTGCAATCGCTGTAGGCCGGCATCTTCAAACTGCTTGGCAACATCTAATGGATTTTCATTATACACTTTCATTTGTGCATAATCGCCTTGAGTAAGGCGAACACATTTACCATTTATAATATCTATTGCAGGAATGATTTGCATGTTGTAGGTGATAGGGTATAGATAATAGATTATAGGTTATAGGGATAGAAAGTTGGATACTATTTTTTCTCCTATCGATGCGCTTTTTTCGGGATGAAACTGTGTTCCATAAAAGTTTTCTTTATGTAAAGCTGCACTATAATCTATCCCATAATTAGCTGTAGCAATCGTATGTGCCCCTTTAGCTGCATAATAGCCGTGTACAAAATAACAATAACTATTCGCAGGTATATCAGCAAAAAGTTCCGTTTTTGTATCATAGATCTGATTCCATCCGATCTGTGGTACTTTTAGTACATCACCTGTTGGTGTTCTATTAGCAAATTGCTTTACATGCTCACTAAAAATACCCAAGCATTCCGTATTGTTCTCTTCACTGTAGCTACACATCAATTGCATTCCCAAGCAAATACCTAATACGGGCTGTTGTAAAGAAACGATCAGTTTATCTAATGATCTTTCTTTAAGATACCGCATAGTCGAACTGGCTTCTCCAACCCCGGGAAAAATAACTTTATCGGCTGCACTAATTTTCTCGGGATCATCGGTTACCATTGCTGTAGTGCCTATTCTTTCTAAAGCGTATAAAACTGATTGAATATTGCCTGCATTATACTGTATTATCACTAATTCCATTACGTAATGATTGGTTTTAAAAAAGCAGGAACTATGTCATTAATATCTTTTCCTGTACCTAATGCCTTAATAAAAGCTGAACCAATGATGGCACCACTGGTATATTCAGCAGCCATGCTAAAGCTTTCTTTATCTTTAATACCAAAACCAACAAGTATAGGGTTACTAAGCTTATAAGCAGCTAACCGCTGTAAGTAAGCAGTAACAAATTCTTTATTAGTTGCTGAGCCTGTTGTTGAAGATGAAGATACAGCATATAAAAAGCCGCTACTTAATGCATCTAATTTCCTTACTCTTTGTTCACTTGTTTCGGGGGTTATTAAAAAAATAAAATCTAATCCATATTTTTTTATTATCACACTATATGTTTCCTCAAATTCATATTCGGGTAAATCGGGGAGTATGAGTCCGTCTATACCAACTTCTGCCGCTTTTGCACAAAAAGCTTCAAATCCAAACTGCAAAATAGGGTTCATATAACCCATTAGAACCACACCCGTATCTCGCAACTCGTTGGCCGCGGAGGATCGAAACCCGACAAGTTGCTCAAATAGTTTTTCAATACTCATTCCATTTTCTAGTGCTATGGTACTACTTGCCTGTATCACAGGGCCATCGGCTAAGGGATCACTGTAAGGCATTCCCAGCTCAATAATATCTGCACCATGCTTTGCTAATAATTCCATAATGGGAATAGTAGATGCTAATTCCGGATAACCGGCAGTGAAGTATACATTCAGAATCTTCTTCTCTTGTTCGAATATTTTTTGTAAGCGATTAGTCATTTATTATCGTTTTCAATTTAACCACAAAGACACAAAGGCACAAAGCTATTTTACAATCTTGCCATATAAGTTGCGAGATCCTTATCTCCCCTACCGCTCAAACAAATTACGACCTGATCGTTTTTGTCGAATATCAGTTGATCCAAAACTGCAAAGGCATGTGCCGTTTCCAAAGCAGGTATGATACCTTCCGTTTTACTAACCATAAAAGCAGCTTCTAGTGCTTCTTCGTCTGTAGCGCTTATAAAAATACCTCTGCCCGATTTAAATAAATTGGCGTGAAGCGGACCAATACCGGGATAATCTAAGCCCGCAGAAATACTGTGTGGTTCTACTACTTGTCCGTCGGCAGTTTGCATCAGCAAGCTTTTGCTGCCATGTAAAATACCCATCGTTCCCAACGCGGTGGTAGCCGCTGTTTTACCCGATTGTACGCCCTCACCGGCTGCTTCAACAGCAATCAATTTTACCGTCACTTCATTTAGAAAATGATAAAACGCACCGGCCGCATTACTTCCACCTCCTACGCAAGCAATCACATGAGTAGGAAGCGCATGACCTGTTTTAACTTGTAATTGTTTCTTTATTTCCTCACTAATTACGCTTTGAAAACGTGCTACCATATCGGGATAAGGATGCGGCCCAACAACGCTTCCGATAATATAATGGGTATCTTGAGGATGGTTAATCCAATCGCGGATCGCTTCATTAGTAGCGTCTTTTAATGTTTTACTACCACTTGTTGCAGGCCTCACTTCTGCACCTAACATTTTCATTCGAGCCACATTCGGTGCCTGCCGCTCAATATCTTTTTCGCCCATATATACAATACATTGCATCCCTTTGAGCGCACATACCGTTGCTGTAGCTACACCATGCTGCCCTGCACCTGTTTCAGCAATAATTCTTGTTTTACCTAATCGGCGGGCTAATAAAATTTGCCCTACGGTATTGTTAATTTTATGTGCCCCGGTATGACACAGATCTTCTCTCTTTAAATAGATATTTGTATTATACTTTTCACTAAGTCGTGCTGCATAAAATAAAGGTGTTGGCCTTCCCACATAATCCCTTAGTAAGGCTTGGAATTCTTCTTGAAAAGAATCCTCTTGCATAATATTTAAATATTGCTCACGCAATTCTGCAACATTGGCGTGCAGCATTTCAGGAATATAAGCACCTCCAAAATCGCCGTAATAGCCGTGTAAACTCGGCTTTTGAAAATCAATGATGCCACTCATAATTAATTATAGTTTAGTTCTAATAATATCAATCCGTTACTATTATCTACTTTTTGTACTTGTTTATTATAGTTATAGGTTATTTTGAATCTATCAAAACTATCCATACTATTATCTCCATTATACAAGATATTTTGAGCACCGATAGATTGTACAATACCATTATAATTATATCGAATTACTAAATTTCCTACCCTATCTACCCTTCCACTATAATCGTATTGTACACTCACTTCCCCAATAGTGTTTACCCATCCTTGATAATTAAACCCGATTTTGGTATTGCCGATTTGTTCTACTCGTTTTGTAGTACTGTATACAATTGTACCTTGTGCGTCTGTTTTAATTTCTTTTAATTTACCTGCTTCACTAATAACAATATAGATATTGTTAAGAGAAATACGATAGGAGGCATGGCCGTTTTGATTAAGATAAACGTTACTAAGTTGTTGGGTATAAGCAGAAGCCGCCAAGCAAGAAACTAATAAAACTAGAAGATAAATCTTTTTCATCGCGGAAAAGCTTTAATAAAATTTTCGATTAGTGGAATATTTTTTATACCCGGTGCTGTTTCAAACTTGCTATTGATATCCAGTGAAAATAAATCCTTTGCAACAGGTGTTGTAGCAAATTGTTGAATAGCTGCCACATCTTCTAATCCGATTCCACCACTTAAAAAAAATGGTTTTTTTATATCTGCCGATGCTAATTTTTCCCAATTAAATTGTTGCCCGGTACCCCCATATCCTATTCCGGCCGTATCGAATAGAAACATATCTGCAGCGTCTTGATAATCTTTGATCTTCCATTCAATATTATCGTCATCACGAATCCTAAAAGCTTTAATTACAGAAACATAGTTTGATATTTTTTCACAATATCGGGGAGTTTCATCACCATGTAACTGCACTAAATACAGTCCGCAGTCATCCACTGTTTGTAGTACCTCATCTGCTTCTTCGTTTACAAATACCCCAACCTTATTGATATTTTTACCTTTTGCCTTCTTGATCGTCATTCTGGGTAAATGTTTGAATACATATCGCGGAGATTTATGATAGAAAATAAATCCCCCAAAATCAACCCCTAATGCATCCAATTCATTGAATTGATCAATGCTGGTTAACCCGCATACTTTAATACGCATACTGCTTTGCTTTTAGTTCATTCATAAAATTGGCAAAAGCAATCGCAGGTGAAGCCTCTTTCATAAAGTATTCTCCCATTAAAAAACCTTTGAAACCGGCGCGCTTTAAAGTTACAACAGTATCAGCACTATGAATACCACTTTCTGCAATAGCGGGTATATGAGCAGGTATTTTTTCTGCTAATCGCATCGCATGTTCAAGATTTACAGTAAAATCTTTAAGATTTCTATTATTCACCCCAACTAAATCAACTTCTTTAGAAATATGCCCCAATTCTTCCTCATTATGTATCTCGAGTAAAACTTCTACTCCAACTTCATGTGCCTTTTCCGCCATCAAACCTACCTCTTTAGGCGATAAACATGCCGCTATTAATAAAATGACGGAAGCTCCTGCAACTTTGGCCTCCAATATTTGATAAGGGTCGATCATAAAATCTTTTCGCAGCACAGGAATCGGAAGTGAGGTTACAGCTACAAGATCTTCCATCGTACCTCCAAAAAAAGATTGATCGGTTAGTACCGAAATACCTGCCGCACCATGTTTACAATAGGCACTTGTTACTTCCGTAACCAATGCATCATTGTTAATAATTCCCTTGCTAGGCGACTTTCTTTTAAACTCTGCAATGATCCCACTACCCTGCGTATCGATTAATTTTTCTTTTAGAGAATAAACTTGTTTAGGGCTCATCAGTTGCACACTAAGTTCTTCCAAAAGAACCCGCTTCTTTTGCTCTTCCACCTCTTTTCTTTTCGCAGCAACTATGGTATCTAATATATTCATCGTTACAATTATTACTGTAAACTAATTAGTTTTTGCAAACATGCGTAAGCATTTCCCGACTCTAGGCTCTCTACTGCTGCAGCATAAGCATCATCATATTTTTGGTACTTACCTAAGCCATATAATGCCATGGCAGCATTAGCTAATACTACTGCGTGTTGCGACCATGACCCTTCTCCTTTGATAATTTTAGCAAACAATTTAGCAGATGATTCAACTGTATTTCCGCCAAAAATATCGGCTGCCATAACCATTCTTTTCCCTAATTGCTCCGGTGTATATATCGCTTCTCCATTTTGCGTAATTACTTTGGTATCATTAGTAAGTGAAATTTCATCATACCCATCTAATCCATGAATAATGGTAAATCGGGATTTGGTTTGTTGCAATAGATAATTATAAATTCTTGCCATTTCTAAATTGTAAACCCCAACGAGTTGAAAAGAAGGTTTTGCAGGATTTACCATAGGTCCTAACATGTTAAAGAAAGTACGAACGCCAAGATTTTTACGAATCGGAGCAACTATTTTCAAAGCAGGATGAAATAATGGAGCATGCAAGAAACAGATATTAGCTTCATCTAATTCTTTTTGCAAAACCTTCGTGTCATTTTTAAATCGATACCCTAATTGCTCCATAACATTAGATGCCCCGCTGATAGAGGAGGCCCCGTAGTTACCGTGCTTGGTAACTTTTACACCGGCACCCGCAACAATAAAACACGCAAGGGTAGAGATATTGAAAGTATTTTTACCATCTCCCCCGGTTCCCACAATATCAATTGTTTCGTTGCTATCTAAAACAACCGGTACCGCCAATTCCAACAGGGCGTCTCTAAACCCTTGCAATTCTTCGATGGTAATACTGCGCATCAAAAAAACGGTAATAAAAGCAGCAATTTCAGATTCATTATATGCACCACCCGACATCTGCATTAAAATATCTTTCGCTTGTGTACGGGTAAGTGTTTTATGTTCAAATAATTGTTGTAATATCTTTTTCATAGATTCCTATTAATAAGTAAGCCAGTTTTTTATAATGGTAGCGCCATCCGGTGTTAATACACTTTCAGGATGAAATTGTACCCCCTGAATATCATATTCGCGATGTTGTAACCCCATGATGAAACCATTATCATCAATAGCAGTAATAGCTAAACTTTCAGGTAGCAATTGATCACTTACAACCCAGCTATGATATCTCCCCACTGTTAGTGTTTTAGATAATCCTTTAAAGAGATAACTATTATCTCTATGTGTAATGGGTGTTGCTACCCCATGATATACCTGAGTAAGATTTACTAACCCGGCGCCAAAAGATTCCCCGATAGCCTGATGCCCTAAACATACGCCCAATATGGGTTTTGAAGCAGCATACTCCTTTATTAATGGCAATAACAACCCTGCTTCTTGCGGAATACCCGGACCGGGAGATAATACAATTTTATCATATTCTTTTACCATCTCTAAGGGAATCTCATCATTGCGCTTTACAGTAACGATTATACCCGGTTCTTTTGCAATTAAATGAACCAAATTATAGGTAAAGGAATCGTAATTATCAAATACTAATATTTTCATATCATTTACCCATTAATAGATTGTGCTGCAAAAGCAGCTTTCTTTAAAGCACCTAATTTGTTATTTACTTCTTGTAGTTCCAGTTCAGGTTTACTGGCAGCAACAATGCCCGCACCTGCCTGACAAATCAACGTATTATTTTTACTAAGGAATGTGCGTATCATAATAGCATGATTAAAATTGCCATTAAATCCTACAAATCCGATAGCTCCGCCATAGAAACCTCTGGCGGATGATTCATATTTATCGATCAACTCCATGGCTTTTATTTTAGGTGCTCCACTTAATGTACCTGCCGGAAATGTTTTAGCCAATAACTCAAAAGGGTTATGATCAGGCTTTACAGACCCTGTTACTTCACTTACCAAATGAATAACATGACTGTAATAATGGACCTGACGATAATGACTTACGGTAACATCATCACAAACCCTACTCAAATCATTTCGGGCTAGATCTACCAACATTACATGTTCTGCATTTTCTTTTGGATCGGCCAGCAAACGCTCTGTTTCTTTCAAATCTGCAGCCTCATCG
Organism: uncultured Flavihumibacter sp.; assembly: GCA_902168225.1. Taxonomy (GTDB): domain Bacteria; phylum Bacteroidota; class Bacteroidia; order Chitinophagales; family Chitinophagaceae; genus Sediminibacterium. The sequence goes on from CABHOW010000166.1 coordinate 25,854, forward strand.
CCTGTACGTTTAAAAGTACCCGCAATGGGGTGTACAATCGCTTTCCCGTTAGCTACAACCAATTGCGCTTCAGGAGAAGACCCCATCAATTTATAATCCCCATAGTCGAAGAAAAATAAATAAGGTGAGGGGTTGATATTTCGTAATGCGCGATATACATTAAACTCATCCCCGGTAAAATGTTGTTCAAATCTTCTACTCAAAACAATTTGGAAAACATCTCCCCGTAAACATGAATCAATACCTTTTCGAACCATCTCCTGGTAGGCTTCGTCTGAAAAATTTGAGCGCTCATCACCTACAATGGCAAATGGAAATACCGGTACATCTTTACTTTTAATCAGTGATTCAACCACAGCAAATTCAGACTCTATCCCTCCAATTTTATTTTCGCAGAGATATAATTCATCTTTAAAATGATTACATGCAATCACGTATTGATAAAGTCTGTATCGCATTAAAGGGATAGGGTATGTTTGCGGCGATTGTAATTGAACAGTATCAAAAAACTGAACCGCTTCAAAATTAGTATAGCCATATAGCCCTTGCGCAAAATCCAACTCTTTCTGAGATTCCTTATTACATGAAAATCGTTGAATAAATTGCCAAACCAGTTCAGGGATATTGGTACTGCTATTGATGGATTGCTTTTCCGGCTGTTGCCCGGGCAACTTAAACTCAACACTATTTGAAGAACTGATCTCAATACCTGCAATTGCATTAATACAAATAAAAGAATAACTATTTTCAGATACATGATGATCTGTGCTCTCCAATAAAATAGTATCTCTAAAGCGATCTCTTAAACGAAGATAGATACCTACAGGCGTGTACACGTCTCCCAGCATTTTCTTACCTTCAGTTGTTATGTTAATTCGTTTCATACATAGTTTTAAATAAAAAACCCCGACTATAACGTCGGGGCCTTGATATTATCAAAAAAGTACTGGCATAGCCACTACAATCCCCGAACGGAGTTTGTATGCCACCACCAATGCTTATTTATTAAATTCATGGTGCAAATATGTGTTATTTGATTTAAAAAACAAAAAAAATATGAAAAAAATAATAGCGTTAAAGAACCCCTTTTGTACTGGGTAATTGGTTGTTAAATGGATCTCTTTTAATGGCCATTCGAATAGCTTTCGCAAATGCTTTGAATATGGCTTCAATTTTATGATGCTCGTTCTCACCGGCGCAAAAAATATTCAGATTACATTTGGCAGCATCACTAAAAGATTTAAAGAAATGAAAGAACATTTCGGTTGGCACCTCCCCTATTTTCTCTCTTTTAAAATTCGCATCCCAAACTATCCAATTTCTACCCCCAAAATCAATTAATACTTTAGCTTCTGCATCGTCCATAGGTAAAGCAAACCCGTATCTTGTAATGCCTCTTTTATCGAGTAGGGCTTTTGTAAAAGCTTCTCCTAATGCAATACCCGTATCCTCAATTGTATGGTGTTCATCAATATGTAAATCGCCTTTGGCAATAATTTCTAAATCAATGCTTCCGTGACGGGCAATTTGTTCGAGCATGTGATCAAAAAAACCTAACCCTGTATGAATATTAGCCTTTCCGGTACCATCCATATTCAATAGAATATGAATATTGGTTTCGTTGGTGTTACGTTCATGCTCTACCACCCGCATGCCCAGTTTTAAAAAATTATAAATCGTACCCCAATCATCTGTTTCCAATGCTATTACGGATTGGTATGCAGCATTTTGTTCGGCTGTGAGCGAATGCAATTCCGATTTTAAATAAATAGCTTTGGCCCCCAGGTTCTTAGCTAATTCAATATCACTCCATCTATCCCCAATTACATAGGAATTAGGGAGATCAAACAGAGGGCTATTGATGAGATGGGTTAGTAATGCAGTACCGGGTTTACGAGTGGGTTTATTATCAACAGCAAAAGTTTTATCTATATGAACTTCATCGAATAAAAATCCCTCTCCCGCTAATGTGTCGATCATTAGCTGTTGAAAAGGCCAAAAATCAGTTTCCGGATAACTCGCTGTTCCCAGCCCGTCCTGATTTGTAACCATTACCTTATAAAAATCAAAGTCTTTGGCAATAAGGGATAGCGTTGAAATTGACTTTTTTACAAATCTTGTTTTATCAACACTATCAACCTGAAAATCAGTTGGCGGCTCCTGTAAAATCACTCCATCTCTATCAATAAACAAAACAGGTTTCATGAAACTATTTTTTTGCTCTTGCTTGTTTTACTTCGACCGGGGTTATAGCAGAAGCTTTATTCCCAAAACTATTTCTCACAAATGTGAGTACATCCGCTATTTGCTGGTCGCTTAAATGCGCATGCGATGCCATTGGGTTCACATATTCTTCGCCATTAATTTCAATAGGATCATTCGATCCCTTCAACACAATATTGATCAATCTTTTTTTATCACCCAGTACATATTCTGTTTTTTGTAAAGGAGGATTCATTCGGGGTACCCCGCCACCATCGGATTGATGACAAGCCAAACAATATTGGGTATATACTTTTTTACCTCTCTGAACACTTGCTTTTATATCAACAGTTCCCGGTTGCGCGAATAAATAAACAATAGCCGAAAAAATAATCACAACTAATA
>CABHOW010000167.1 GCA_902168225.1 uncultured Flavihumibacter sp.
TTTTTCAAGCAGAAGACGGCATACGAGATTCGCCTTAGTCTCGTGGGCTCGGAGATGTGTATAAGAGACAGAAGTAATGGCGTTGCAGTTTACATACTTAACAGAACTTTCCTTATTTAAAGTTTATTTCCTTCAATAAGCCAGGCAATTCAATTGTCGGGCTATCGGCATTTACATGCGCCTGACAAAACAGATTTCCTAACATTTAAAAATTAAAAAATGAAAACGCTTAAAATGCTTTTTACTGTAGCTATTGTATTAGTTACAGTATCATTTGCCAATGCACAAAGCGACAAAACAGAAAGAACCATTGGCATTAAAACTGAAAAAGTAAAAGTATCCGGTGCATGCGGCATGGATAAAAGACGAATTGAAACTGCGGCATACTCAGTAGATGGGATAAAGTATGCTGTGTGGAATGAATACACACAAATACTTGTTTTAAAATTCAGTGTATTTAAAAAAGAAGCTGGAGATAAAGCCCAGAGAAGCATAGCAGCTGCCGGAAACGATACTGAAAAGTATAAAGCAGATGACTCAGTTTACAACAAGCTGCCTGATTGCTGCCATTACAGAACCATGCAGTTGTAGTAACCGGATTGTTTAGTATATGATTTGGCTTATTAAGCCATTAAATAATTAGAAGAAATAATTAGTAAAATAAAATCAAAAAAATGAAAGCAATTAAAATGCTGATGATGGCAGCTATAACCATCATGTCTTTGAACTTATTTGCACAAGACACAACAAAAATAAAAAAACAGAAGGCTGAAAAACTAAAATATGAATGCCCGATGCATCCGGGTGTGGTAATGGATGGGCCGGGTAAGTGTGCTACCTGTGGTATGGACTTAACACTTTCTCCCAAAGAAAAAATGAAAAGGGAAGTAATGAAAATGTATGCTTGCCCCATGCACCCTGAAGAAACCAGCAATAAGACCGGTAAGTGCAGCAAATGCAATATGGATTTAAAAGAAGTAAAGAAAGATAAGAAAGTATATGCCTGTTCAATGCACCCTGAAGTGACCAGTAACGAGGCTGGAAAATGTTCAAAATGCGGTATGGACCTGACACTTTCTCCCAAAGAAAAAATGAAAAGGGAAGTAATGAAAATATATTCCTGCCCAATGCATTCGGATGTTACAAGTAATAAACCCGGTAAATGCAGCAAATGCGGTATGGATTTAAAAGAGAAGGCAAACTAATGTTTCTATCCTTCCAAACTATTAAAATCAAGTTATGGTTCAAAAATTAATTGAACTGGCTTTACGTAACAGGCTTGTTGTTCTGCTGCTGGCAGGCGGCCTGTTTGCGTATGGCATTTACTCGGTCAAACAAAACCCTATTGATGCCATTCCCGATTTGAGTGAAAACCAGGTAATCGTTTTTACAGAGTGGATGGGTCGCAGTCCGCAGGTAATGGAAGACCAGGTGACGTATCCATTGGTGAGTAACCTGCAGGGTATTCCAAAGATTAAAAATATCCGTGGCACTTCCATGTTCGGGATGAGTTTCGTCTATGTGATTTTTGAAGATAATGTTGACATCTATTGGGCAAGAACAAGAGTATTGGAGCGGTTAAATTTTGCACAGCGTTTATTACCACAGGGAGTAACACCAACATTGGGCCCGGATGGAACCGGAGTTGGTCATATCTATTGGTATCACCTGGATGCACCTAAAATGAATTTAGGTGAACAAAGAGCTTTACAGGATTGGTACATCAAGTTTGCATTGCAAACTGTGCCGGGTGTGGCAGAAGTAGCATCCTTTGGTGGGTTTGAAAAACAATACCAGTTAGTTGTTGACCCGGTAAAATTGCAGTATTACAACATCTCTTTGATGGATGTAATGAATAAAGTAAAAGCAAATAACAATGATGTGGGCGGCAGAAAATTTGAAATGGCAGATATGGCTTATATCATTCGTGGCCTTGGCTATATCAAGAGCAAAGAAGATGTGGAGAATATTGCATTGAACAATTACAATGGTATTCCTGTAAGAGTAAAGGATATTGGCAGCGTACAAATGGGCGGCGATTTACGTCTCGGCATTTTTGATATGGATGGAAAGGGCGAAGTGGTTGGCGGCATTGTAGTAATGCGGTATGGCGAAAATGCCAACAAGGTAATTGAAGCGGTGAAAACGAAAATGAAGGAAGTGGAAAAAGGATTGCCTGACGGAGTAACCTTTAAAACATCTTACGACAGGAGCACATTGATACAAGAAGCTGTACAATCGGTGAAAGGTACATTGATAGAAGAAATGATTGCAGTATCTCTTATTGTTCTCATCTTTTTGTTCCACTGGCGCAGTGCTGTTATCATTCTTATTCAATTACCTATTTCTGTTGCTGCTGGTTTTATTTTTCTTGAACTCTTTGGCATCTCTTCCAACATTATGTCATTAACAGGCATAGCACTGGCTATTGGTGTGGTGGTTGATGATGGCATTGTAATGGTGGAAAATGCCTACCGGCATATCAGCGAAGCACAAACAGAAAAATTAAAGTCATCTAATAAAACATAAACATGGCAAAATGGTTTAAAAGAAATAAAGACCCTTTGACAGCAGAGGAAAGAAATGACATCATTGAAAAGTCGTCTAAACAGGTAGGCCCTGGTGTATTCTATTCAACCATCATTGTTGTTACTTCTTTTCTACCGGTGTTTTTGTTAACTGGTATGGAAGGAAAACTGTTCAGTCCCTTAGCCTGGACAAAAACTTTTATCCTGCTGATAGATGCCTTCCTGGCGATTACCTTAACACCTGTATTAATTTCTTTTTTCCTGAAAGGAAGGCTGAAGCCTGAGAGTGCTAACCCCATTACAAGAACACTGGAAAAAATTTACACACCAATCTTGAAATGGTGTTTGAAATGGCGCAAAACAACAATCGGTATCAACATTATTGCATTGACTGTTGGCATAATTATGATGACCCGTTTAGGTTCTGAGTTTATGCCGCCATTAGATGAGGGGTCGTTGTTATTCATGCCGGTTACATTGCCAGATGTTTCCAACTCTGAAGTAAAAAGATTATTACAGGTGCAGGATAAAATAATCCGTACTGTCCCCGAAGTTTCTCATGTATTAGGAAAGGCCGGACGGGCAAACACTGCAACAGATAATTCGCCAATCAGTATGATTGAAACCATCATTTTGCTAAAACCAAAAAATGAATGGCGAAAAGGAATGACCAAGGATGGTATCATTAATGAGCTTAATTCAAAAATGCAGATACCGGGTGTAACCAACGGATGGACACAACCGATTATTAATCGTATCAATATGCTTTCAACAGGTATCCGTACCGATGTTGGTTTAAAAGTATATGGACAAAACCTTGACAGCATTTATGCTTTTGCTCAAACAATAAAAAAACAATTGGAAGGGATTGATGGCGTAAAGGATTTATATGTGGAACCGATAACCGGTGGTAAGTATGTGGACATAGCAGTGAAGAGGGAAGAAATTGGCAGATATGGTTTAAGTGTGGATGATGTGAACACCGTAATTGAAAGTGCATTAGGGGGCATGAAACTTACTACAACTATTGAAGGCCGTCAGCGATTTTCCGTTAATGCAAGATACGGGCAGGATTTCCGTAACAACCTTGAATCATTAAAACGATTGCAGGTGCAGACGATGAACTTCGGTCCTGTTCCTTTAGAAGCAGTGGCAGATATAAAACTGAGTGATGGCCCGCCGATGATAAATTCAGAAAACGCTATGCTGAGAGGTACTGTTTTGTTTAATGTGAGAGAAAGAGATTTGGGAAGTACAGTAAAAGAAGCACAGCAGAAACTGAACCAGATGATAACAAAACTTCCCAAAGGTTATTTTCTCGAATGGAGTGGCCAATGGGAAAACCAGATAAGAGCTAACCGCACATTGAAAATGATTTTACCAATTGTACTCGTAATCATTTTTATGGTATTGTATTTTACTTATCATTCTTTTAAGGAAGCCATCACCACCATGATAACCGTCCCGTTTGCATTAATTGGCGGAGTGTTCATGGTTTATTTCTATGGTATCAATTTATCAGTAGCAGTCGCAGTTGGCTTTATTGCCTTGTTTGGAATGGCGATTGAAACCGCCATGCTCATGACCATTTACCTGAACGAAGCAATGAATAACATGGTAGCCAAACACGGCAATTCAAAATCAACATTAACTCCGGCTATCATCCGTGAGTTTGTAATTGAAGGTTCAGCAAAAAGGTTGCGGCCAAAACTGATGACTGTATCAGTCGGTCTGTTTGGCTTAATACCTATTCTTTGGGCAACTGGTGTGGGCAGTGATATTATGCGGCCAATTACCATTCCATTGATTGGCGGCACTATTACATCCACCATTTATGTATTACTTATTACTCCCGTCATTTTTGAAATGATTAAGGAACGGGAATTAAAACGCAAAGGCAAAATTGAATTAATAGATGTTAAAGAATAAACTACTACTCGTATTGTTTGCATCAGTGGTTGCTGGCAGCAGCCATTCGCAAACCTTAAAGCTGGATGCTGTTATTGACAGCATCAAATCATCACACCCGGTGGTGAAGATGTACGATAATGAAATCCGCTCAATAGATGAAGCAGCCAAAGGTGCAAGAAGCTGGATGCCGCCACAGGTGGGCATCGGTCAGTTTATGACGCCATATAATGTACGGTTATGGAGCAAAGATGGCAATACTCCGGGCATGGGTTCGGTAATGCTTTCTGGTGAGCAAATGTTCCCGAACAGGAAAAAACTGGATGCAGATGAAAATTATATGAAGGCCATGTCATCGGTGGAAAAAGAAAAAAAGAATGCAACACTAAATGAATTAATCAATGATGCAAAACAGTTTTATTATGAATGGATTATTCTGAAAAAGAAACTGGTGATACTCGGAGAGAATGAAAAGATTCTTGACTTCATGATTAAAAATGCCGAGATACGCTACAAGAACGGATTAGAAAAAATCAGCGCCTACTATAAAGCCAAAGCTGCATTGGGTGATGTGAAGAATATGCAACTGATGTTTGAGAACGATATCAAAGAAAAAAGAATCCGTATCAATGCACTCATGGGGAGGAATGCGATGATTTATTTTGACATTGATACTACTTATGCTTTATATGATTATTCAGGACTTGTGTTTGACAGTACGTTATTTTATACCAGCCGAAGCGACCTGAAATCATTGGATAAAGAAATCAACCTCACCCTGCTGAAACAGGAGACAGAAAGAGCAGCACTTAAACCGCAGTTCGGCATCCGTTATGATAATATGTTTGGGTTTGGCGGTCAGCCTTTGCAATATACCATTATGGGCATGGTACGAATTCCGATGGCTAAATGGTCTTCTAAGATGAACAAAGCAAATATTGAAAGCCTGAAATGGAAAACCAATGCAATACAATCGCAAAAGGAAATGATGGTAAACGAGTACAGTAGCATGGCTTATGGTATGCGAAATGAATTTGACCTGAAGAAAAAGCAATTGAAACTTTATGAAGAAAATATCATCCCTGCATTGCGGAATAACTATAAGACCATGCAGCTCGGCTATGAGCAGAATACGGAAGAATTATTCATGCTTTATGATGCATGGGAGACTTTAAATATGAAGCAACTGGAATTTGTGGAATTGCTTAACCAGGCATTGAGGCTCCAGGTAACTATTGAAAGATTAATTGAAAAGAAATGAAAAGACTAATTTTTTTGCTTTTAGTTGTTATGCTTTTTGGTGCATATTCCTGCAACAACAACAAAGACTCACATTCCCGGCACCAGCCGGAAGTTGTTAAGGATATGTACACCTGCCCCATGCCGGAAGACTCTGTATTCAGCGACAAACCGGGTAAATGCCCGAAGTGCGGAATGGATTTGGTAAAAATGGAAATGAAGAATGAACATCAGCACTACAAAGTGGAATACACTTGTCCAATGCATCCTGAAATAATTAAGGACAGGCCAGGCAAATGCCCCATCTGCGGAATGGACTTGGTAAAGAAAGAAACAGATAGTAAGAAAGTAGGTGACGTAGAATTGGAATCGTTGCTAAAACCAACCAATGAATTTGTTGTTTCATCTGTTCCCGTAACAACAATTGAGCAAAGAGGGGAGCAAATAGAAATTGAGGCACTAGGAAATATTGCTTATGATACAAGACAGGTGGGAAGTATTTCAGCAAGGGTATCCGGCAGAATTGAGAAATTATATGTACGCTACCGTTATCAGAAAATAAATAAAGGGCAAAAGATTTTAGATATTTATAGCCCTGAACTACTGACTGCACAGCAGAATCTTTTATTCCTGCTAAAAAATGATGCAACCAACAACACATTTATAGAAGCTGCCAAAGAAAAACTGTTGCTATTGGGGATGAGTAATGAGCAGTTGAAGCAGGTCATTCAATCTGGCAAGCCATCGTTAACAATAGCTGTATATAGCAATTACAGCGGTCATATTCATGAAGCATCCAACGGCGGCGGCATGAATACTGAATCCGGTAAAATGAACGATATTTCTTTAATCACCGAAGAACTTTCATTAAAGGAAGGAATGTATCTGCAGAAAGGCCAGTCTGTTTTTACCGTCTTCAATCCTGACAAGGCATGGGCTATCCTTAATATTTATGGAGATAATCAATCTTTAATAAAAACCGGCAATACAGTAAGAGTTGTACCCGAAACTGCACCAAACAAATACTTCACGGCAGCAGTTGATTTTATTGAACCATTTTACCGTAAAGAAAGTAAAACACTCACTGCAAGAGTGTATTTCAATAACAGTGTATTGAAAATACCAATTGGCAGCCAGGTAAAAGCAATTGTTTTCGGAAATACTAAAGAAGCATATTGGCTACCGAAAGAAGCTGTGATTTCTTTAGGGATAGATAAAATAGTATTTCAAAAAGCCGATGGCGGCTTTAAAGCGGTGAAAATTAGCACCGGTATCACTCATGAAAAAAATATACAGGTGCTAAGCGGATTGACTGCAACAGATTCAATAGCGGCGAATGCCCAATATTTAATGGATAGTGAAAGTTTTATTAAAGTAAAAAACTAATTATGCGATATATCGTAATTGCGGTAATAGCTTTATTTGCTTTTGCAGGATGCAAAAACAAAAAGGAGACTCCTAAAGACCCGGATACTTATTACACCTGCTCGATGGACCCACAGGTAGTGGAATATAAACCCGGGAAATGCCCCATTTGTAAAATGGACTTAACACCTGTAAAAAAGAAGAATGGTGAAAGTAAGGATGAGTTACAATTGAGTGAGCAGCAAATTCAGTTGGGCAATATTCAAACCGATACCATCCGAAACGGAACTATTGGTGACCAGTTGGTATTAACCGCTACTTTGAATTTTGACCAGATGAAAGCATCGTCCGTAAGTTCAAGAGTGATGGGCAGGGTTGAAAAACTTTATTACAAAAACCTTGGTGATTATGTAAAGAAAGGCTTGCCGCTTTATGATTTGTACAGTGAGGACCTTAACAATGCGAAGCAGGAATATATTTTAGCATTGGATAAGAAAAAAACATTTACCAATGAAACAGTAATTGATTTTGACCAGTTAATTCAGAGTGCAAAAAACAAATTGCTGCTGTGGGGATTGAATGAAGCACAGGTAAATGAACTGGCTAATACAAAAAAGGCAACAACCACAACTACTTTTTACAGTACTGCCAATGGCTATATTACACAGCTTGACATTCGTGAAGGAGATTATGTAATGGAAGGCGGCACAATTGTAAAGCTGGCCGACCTTTCTGCTTTGTGGGCCGAGGCTCAGGTTTATACATCACAACTGGCTGAGGTTAACAGCAACAGCATAGCTACTGTACTGCTTCCTGATTTTGACAACAAAGAAATCAAAGGAAAAATTGAATTTGTAAATCCTGAAATCAATCCCGATACAAGAATCAATCTCATCCGTGTGTCAATTCCTAATCAGGGTAATCAGCTAAAACCTGGTATGCCTGCCTATGTTTTATTGAAAAGCCCCCAGCGACAATCACTCACTTTGCCAATTGATGCAGTATTGAGAGATGGCAAGGGTGCAACTGTATGGATACAAACCAGCCAAAATACATTTAAAAGTGTAATGGTGCAGACAGGATTGGAAAGCGATGAACGGATTGAAATAAAATCTGGCGTAGCTATTGGCGATGTGATAGTAATAAGAGGAGCCTACCTGCTCCAAAGTGAATTTATATTTAAAAAGGGTGCCAACCCAATGGATGGAATGAAGATGTAAAACAATCTTTTATAGCAGGCAACCTTTTATTTTAATTATTTGTACCATTTTCAAAGCCGCTTTAAAACCAAAATATCAATAGTTGTCATATTGTAACGAGGAACTGAAACATTTGCTCGACGGATGCCGCAAAAACAGTCGTTCACATGAGAAGCTGTTTTTTGAATGGCTGAAAGAGTTTGCAGCAAATGTTTGCTACAGGTACGCTTCAAGCAAAATTGAAGTGCAGGGCCTTGTATGCGATGGATTTGTAAAAGCATTTAAAAACCTTCACCTGTACAACGAAGATATTTATGGATACAGTGAAGCCGCTTTTAAAGGCTGGTTTAAAAAAGTGTTAATCAATAATTGTATCAATTACCTTAATAAATTTCATCCTAAAATTGAATTTAGCGATGCAAATGCGTTGCTGATGGCAGATATAAGCGACGATTCTGAATCCGTATTGGATGCAATGAGTTACAATGAAATATTGGAGACCGTTATGGAGTTGCCACCTGCATACAGGATGGTGTTCAACTTATTTGTGATTGATGGCTACACACATGAGGAAGTAGCCGGTATCCTTGGCATAACTGAGGGTACATCCAAATCAAACCTTTTTAAAGCCAAGCATTGGTTACAAAAAGTGTTACAAAAAAAAATGAAACCTAAAAGATATGTATAACGCAAATGATTTCTTTTTTGATAACAAGATTCGTCTTGCCATCGAAAGGCACACCGACCTGAGCTTTATTCCTGACTGGAGTAAGCTGGAAGAAAGACTTGATATTGAAATGCCGGTAAAGAAAAAGCGGAGAAGGTTTATTGTGTTCTGGTTTCTTTTTGCCTGTTTGGTTGCAGGGTCAGCGTATTGGGGATTTGATGGCAATTTTAATTCACAGAAAAATTATGCTAATCAAACTCCAACAGATACAAAACAAAATATTATTGCACCTGCTGAAAATGGAAAAAAAAGTAGTGCAAAGCCGCAACCTGAAAAAATTGTAACGAACTATACCGATAATGTAAGAAAAGATACCAAACCAGTCAAGAAAATTGCATCGCTATTGCCTGCCTTGCAAACAATCAGTGCAGACCCTCTGACCCTGCTAAAGAAGGCAAAAAATAGCACACCTCTTACACAGCCTGCGAAGGAGCAGGTAAGTGATGTTGCTGTGAACAATAAGGTTATCAGTAAAGAAATTAGTGATGAAGTGTTATCCGGGACTGATATTACTATTGAGAACAAATCAAGTTTTAGTAAAGAGACATCCAACATTCCGGTAAAAGATACTGTAACAAATACTGATTTATTGAAATTAGCCAATGTAACAAACATTCCAAAAGATACTGCAGGAAGTATCGCAAACAACTTAAAGCCCGTCCAGAAAAAATCTGTCACTTCCCGTTTTTCGTTCGCAGCAGTTGGCGGCGTTAACGTAAACAGTGTACAGTTAAGTAAACTGTCAAAACCGGGGTATGATTATGGCCTTTTATTGGGTTACAGAATCTCTCCTAAAATCGAAATCAGGTCAGGTGTAATACTGGCAAAAAAATATTTTACTACTTCTGGTAACAATATTTCCTTTGATTCCGCAAAACTTAACCTGCCATCGTACAACAGTATCAGTCTGGAAAATGCAACCGGTTACTGCAGGTTTATAGAAGTTCCGCTAATGTTATATTATCAATTCTCAGCAACAAAGAAAACTAACTTGTACACTGCCGGCGGGTTTTCAATCATTAAAATGCGGATGGATAATATTCACTACACATTCCTGGCTGACGGAAATACACTCGTACAACGAAGCCATTCCAATGCATATCATAACAGTGATGGTTTTTCCACTTCTGTCACAGCAAATTTTTCGTTGGGTGTTAAACAGAAGATAACTGACAGATGGAGTTTCGTTGAACCATACATAAAGCTGCCATTAAGCAGAATGAACGACAGCAACTTGAAGTTTACCACATTTGGAACTTTGGCCTCATTTATATACAGTCTGCCAGCAAGGAAAAGAAATTAATATCGTAAGGCAACTATTTTTAGCCTTTTATTGTATCAACAATCATAAAACAAATCCCAGAAAATGAAACAATTAAAATCCAATGCTGCCATATTATTGGTAACGGCAGTAATCTTTGCAATCCCATCCTGCAAAAAAGACAAGGGCATGTCAATGACAGAAAAGAATATTGACTACCCGGCCGCTTATGTGGTAAACGGAGAGAGCAGCACCATTTCAGTAATTAAACTCAGCACAAATACTGTAACCGACAGTATTGATTTAATGAACAGCAGTGGCAGTATGATTATGTGGCCACATCATATTTATCATCACCAGTCAGGTGGCGACCATCATTTGGCAATTGGAGTTCCAGGTATGGATTTAAGTGCAGGCCATACCGGTGGTATGCCCGGCATGAAAGGCATGGTGGTTGTGATGGACGCTGTAACCGGGGTACTAAAAAAGAATTTAGAAGTACCGGTGATGAATCACAACGCAGTATTTTCTCCAGATGGAACGGAGATATGGACATCGCAAATGGATATGGCCGGAAAAGTGTTAGTGTATAATGCATCTACTTATGTGCTGAAGAATACAATTACTGTAGGTGATGAACCTGCTGAAGTTACATTCAGTGCTGACGGAACGAAAGCTTATGTATGTAACGGAATGAGTAATACAGTATCTGTAATTAACCCTTCTACCAAAGCTGTAATAGCAACTATAAATGTTGAATCAAACCCTGTTGGCGCATGGCCTGCATCAGGCGGAAAAATGTTTGTTGACAATGAAGATTCCCGAAGCATTTCTGTAATTGATGTTGCTACAAATGCAAATCTTGGAACGATAATACTAAATTTTAAGCCGGGATATGCCGCATTTAATGCTACAGCAAATGAATTGTGGGTTAGTGACGCCACTAATGGCAAAGTTGCTTATTACGTTGATATGGGCGGCAATACATGGATGAAACACGGAGAGATTGTAACTGGTGCAGATGCTCATGCTATTGCCTTCAATGGGGCTTACGGATATGTAACCAATCAAGGTGCCAATACCGTATCTGTTATCAATGTTTCCACACATGCAAAAGTTAAGGACATTCCGGTTGGAAAAAAACCGAATGGAATTGTATTCAAATTATAATAAAAACGGAATATCATTTAAAAATATAATAATGAAAAAAATAATTTTCGGTATCGCTATGATAACAATTTGGCTTGGGTTTACTGCATGTAAAAAAAATGCTGATGGAATTATCCTTCAAGCCCATGATGATAACAGGATGATGGACAGCATGCATGTTATGATGGACAGGATGGAATCAATGACAATGACGATGGACCCGGAAGTAGATTTTAGTGAAATGATGATTATGCACCATGAAGGCGCACTGAATATGTCGAAGGCATTGGTATCGGCCGGGAAAAATGACAGCCTGAAAAGATTTGCACAAAAAGTTATTACAGACCAAACATCCGAAATTGCTGTGCTTAAAAGCATAAGAATGTCTTTATCTGTAAATAATATGGATATGGATTTTATGCAGGAGCAAATGGATAATATGGAAAAAACTACGAAACAATCTGATGTGCAGATTATTACCGGTGATATAGATAACGACTATGCCACCTTAATGATTTTACATCACCAGGCTGCCATTCAGGATGCTTCTGCATATCTGCATCATGGCGATAATGCCCAGTTAAAAACAATTGCAAACAATATTATTACAGCTCAGAATAAGGAAATTATTGAACTAAGCAACTGGCTTAAGGCAAACAAGCGATAATTGATTTTGGTTAAAGCAGTATTATATCAAAAAAAGAAAGAGGCATAATTGTGTGCCTCTTTTCTTTTCAAAACCCGCTACCACGGTATGAGGCTATTTGCCAAAACACTTACGAGGGTGAACTAATGGTGCAAATAATGTATTTTGCTGTTTTAAGCAGCATATGAACGGCAACTTAACCCAGCTTATACGACAATACAAAGAAGATAAACAATCTGTTTACAACACCTGGTTCATAAATAATGAAGAACGGCTAAAGGCTTTTCGTTCCATCCGCCGAGGTGTTATGCAGGTTGTTGATGATATTAAGAACAAGAAATTTCCGAATGATTTTAAAGGTTCTTCTTTAGAATTTGTGCTAACATGCATAACTGAACAAAAGCAGATATTTGAAGGAGCTTCCCATCCTTTCTACTGGAAGCCTAAACTAAGGATACCGGATATTTATGAGAACGAAAGTAACAAACAGGCTTTCGGCCAATTTTTGGAAAACTGTTTGAATGCAAAATCAGAAGAACAAATTATTAAAGAAATTATCAGGCTTGATAGTTTAAAAATAAAAGGGATTGGGCCTGCAGTCGCAAGCATTTTGTATTTTTTGCACCCTACTATTCTTCCACCGTTTAATACAGCTATCATTAACGGCTTTAACTTTTTATACAAAGACAAGAAGAAACTCGGAAGCTGGAGTGAATATCTTAAGCTCAGAGAAGTAATGATTGATACCAATAATCAGCATCGTTCAGAACTATCGTCTGATTTAGGTGCTATAGCTGGTTTGTTATTTGAAATCGGAACTCAAAAATTAATACTGGGAACAGATGAATATTTATCCGAGCCTGAACGAAAGAAATTGGAGAAACTAATTGAGAAACGACAAGAAAGTGTACAACAGGAAAAAGAAGAAGAGAACCTGCATACGGAGATGCAATATCATCTGCTAAAAATAGGCAGTGCATTGGGCTATGATGTAATTGCTGCTTCTAACGACCGTTCCAAATCACATTGTGGTAACAACTTTTCATTCATGAGCCTGCAACAATTCCCAGATATTCAATTAGAAAAAGACACCTTAAATACAGTAAAGCTGATAGATGTACTTTGGTTTCAGAAAGGAACTAATAATGTTATCGCAGCTTTTGAAGTGGAAAAAAGCACCAGTATCTATTCCGGTATTCTGCGGCTGACCGATTTAAGTTATACCATAGCTGATGGTGATGAAGTGTTCTATCTGATTGTGCCTGATAAAAGAGAGAAGGACGTATGCCTGCAACTTTCCCGTCCGGCAATTAAACAAAACAATGTGGTAATTAAATACATCCTGTTTTCAGAGTTACGCAGCCATTGTGATGCATTGTGTAAGTTTGGAGAGAGCCATCATATTATGGAAAAAATTGCGAAAGCAGTATAAAAAAAGCGGCAGTTAATATCTGCCGCTTTTCTTTTAGAGTTTTGCCCCGATTGATATAAAGAACGTTCTGCCATCTGCCGGCAAAGCACCCGGCCCCGGATAACCACCTGCACGGCGGGTGAAATATCTTTCATCAAATAAATTATTTATCCCTGCTTTAAAATTTAACCCCTTTGAAAATTTGTAGGTAGCTGTTAAGTCAGTTACAGTATAAGACGGAATTAAACCTGTATTTCCGTTAGCAGAAGCAGCCACAGTATTATTTGCATCGCTGAAGGTTTCTCCCACACTGCTTACCTGGGCTGTTAATAAAAATCCTTTGTAACCGCCGGTTATACCACTCCGGAAAATATTAGTTGGTGCATTCTCTACTTTCTTTCCCTTAGTACTTGCACCTTTATGGTCGCCACTGTATTTGGCATCAGTATATCCATAAGAACCAAAAATAATTAAATCTGCATGTTTGCTTTTTCCAAATGCCCTGATGGGGTTAAATTCTACATACCCCTCAAATCCTTTGCTGGTGCTGCTGCCAACATTTGTAATAAGGCGATACGATGGTGTTCCGCTAACAGTAATTGTACCTACACGGTTATCATATTGCAAATAAAATCCGCTAACATCAAACTGGAGAAAATTTTTCACTTTACCCCGGTAACCCAAATCAATGTTATACCCTTTGGCATCTTTCAAATCAGGGTCAACTACATCGGTTGTAGGCGGTGCCTGCAGATTTGCAAACTGAATTGGACGATAAGCCTGAGAAATATTAGCATACACTTCTGTTGCCTTTGTGATATGATACTCCGTTCCAATACCTGCAAGAACGAAACTTCTGCCCCTCGTAATATTTTGTAAGATTATTTCTGCCCCACCGGAAGTATAACCGTTTCGCCCAGAAGATGAGCCTTCAAGCCATTCATACCTGATACCGGGTATAATCAAAAACTTGTCGTTTATACGAAAAATATTTTCTGCAAACGCAGCTACATTACTGGACTTAAAAGTAATATCACGGGGATAGTTACCAGTAACAGTAACATCATAACCTGTACCTGTTGTTCCCTTCCCATCTGCCTGCCTTGTGGTAGTGCCGGTGTATAAACGAATGCCGCCGGATAAAGTATTTTTCATTTTACCAAAATGATAATCAGTAATAAAGCGGCTTTCTAAACCATAGTTCCTATATTGGTCAAGATTCACCACCCTGTTATTGTAGCTAAGTGTTGCAGGGTTAATACTGTCTTTTGTTGTGATGGATTGTAAAAACCCAACACTGTTTCGGTCGCCGATGGTGCCAAACAGTTTGGTATTCCAACGGGTATTTTCATTTATCTTATAATTGGCGATTAATGCTGGGGTAGTCCAGGTTATATCAAACCAGTTACGGCTTCGGAAACTTTGTTGAGCATCCTGTTTTATTTGAGCATCCGTTAAGCCGCCGGGCTGCTGGCTGCGGATATGTGAACGCATCACTTCAGCCGTTAATGAAAATTTTGTAGTGAAGTTATAGGTTACAGTACCGTAGCCTGCATTAGTGAAATAGCGGCTATTTTCTCTCCATCCGTCGCCGTTACGATGGTCAAAAAAAGTATAGTAATGAACCTTGCCTTTCTTTCCACCAATAGCATTATAACTGTTGAATAAACCTTTGCTACCAACTGTTTGCTGCGTTTCAAATTCAAAAGGTTTATTTATTTCACTGCCGTTGCGAAGAATATAATTAATAAGTCCGCCAAACTGTGGCCCATATTGTAAAGAACCTTGTCCTCTTACAATTTCTATCCGTTGCACAGCCTGCAATTGCGGATTATAATATGCTTCGGGATAACCGAATGGGTCCGCAGCAATATCGTACCCATTTTGCCGAACATTAAACTCCCAACTCCTGTTGGGGCTTAACCCACGGGCTGCAATACCAATCTGAATTCCGCTGGGGTCGCTTTCCCAAATATGAATGCCGGGTACTTTGGCAAGTACCTGACGCATGTTATTTGTCACTACATTGCCTTGTACATTATCAAGCACAATCAAAGCATTCTTTTTACCAGCATAAATATTTGTTCCTACAATTTCCGGCATTTGCTGATAATCACTTTTGCTGTTTCTGCCTACTACCGTTACATCGGGCAGGCTTCTTATATGCAGCGTATCGTTGCTTTCTTTTTTGGTCTGTGCGTCAGCCACATTTAGTACTAATATCATTAAACTAAGAAAAATTCCTCTTTTACTCATAAGTGTGATTTTTGAGTTGCAAAAGTGCAGATGCATTTTAAATTGGTACTTATGCAAAAGGGAAATAGAGTTATGCAATGCGGAAATGTTTGATTTTCTATAAAATATATTCCCGACAGGCAACCTATTTTTAGTTTTGCCTGTACCATTGAAATTGTACAAGTGTTATTAAGCGATAATAATCCGGCCAGTAAGTAACTCAGTTGAGTGGTTTGTAGTTGATTTGAAGATGGTAGAAAATAAGAGGCAAAACACATTTAACTGGCACAAATGGTACATTTTCAACGGAAAAGCCAAGTATGGATAGCAGGAGGCGACAGCAAAATTTTGTAAAAATTGTCTATAATTTTACAAATTCGCTAAACCATTCTACCATATCTTTGCCCTGTTAAGGGATTATTTCTCAATAAAATAGCCTTACTTTACAAATATTAAATGAACCGGAATTTATCCATAAAACTTAAAGCACTGTTCCTGCTGGTTGTATTTGCAACAAATACAGCAGTAGGTTTTGCCTGTGCAATAGGTGTAGATATGGGTTTTAATTCCCCACATCATAACGAAACAAAAGAGCCTGCGGAAGTGCATGTTCACGATGATGGAAAAAAGCATGTACATGAAAAAGAGCCGTCAGAAGTAACTCCTCATGCTCATGAGGATGGTATTAATCACCAACATGACAGTGAGCCGGCAAAACAAACTCCTGTTGATGGCAGCAACTTACTTACAAAAGACGATAGCGGATGCTGTACCAATAAAGTACAGGAGTTTCAAAATTTAGATAAAAATGTTTCAGTAAATACTGGTATCAATGTACCTGTATTTGTGGCAATCCTGAGCACTTATTTTGATATTGATTTATCAACGGCTCTCAAAAATTTTCCTGTTGACTACAAGGCCCGTTTTTTCTATCCCCCACCACCACCTGACATACGCATAGCGATTCAGCGTTTCCAGATTTGATTACTGTAAAACTGGTGAAGCTTTTTGCTTCATCCAACTTCATTTTGCGTTCTGCAATTTGAGGCTATTTGTTTTACCGTAATCAATTTTTATGTTCAGATATAGTATCATAGTTTTTCTTACCGGATTTATTAGTTTACAGTCAACAGCCCAGCAGGTGCTTACTGAAAACGAGGCTGTGGCCAAGGCGTTAGCTAATAATAAGAATATTCAGGCCGCATCACTGCAAGTAAAACAGCAGCAGCAGTTACTGAAGTCAGCAATCAATCTTCCCAATCCCGAGTTCTTTTTGGAAAGCCCGACAGGTAATTTTTATACCGGTAGCATTACACAATCATTCGAATTTCCTACCGTGTACAATAATCAGTATCGTTTGCAAAAGCGGCAAATAGGTGTGGCTCAAAAAGAAAAGCAGTTAACGGAAGCAGAGCTGAAGTACAGGGTTAAAATCTTATACCTGGAAATACAGTACGCCGATTCGCTTACCTCACAATTGTATATACAGGACACACTGTATGAAAAAATAAAACTGTCAGCCATTCGCCAGTTTAAAGCCGGGCAAATTGATTATCTGCAACAAACTTTTGCTGAAACGCAATATGGAGAAATTCATAATCAATACCAGCAATCGCTTATAAGAGCCGCATCTTTAAAGTCGCAATTACAATGGTTCACAGGCATTAAAGATTCAATTTCGGTAGAGCCGTTGGTTGTTACGCAATCACAACCTCAATTTTTATATGCCCCTGATTCCACAACGTTACTTTCTAATCCTGCTGTACAGCTATTACAACAACAGGAGAATGTAGCCAAACAAAATATTTTATTGCAAAAAAGCAAAGCGTTGCCCGGATTGGCTTTTGGCTATTTCAACCAGGGCGAAAGAACCACAAAATGGTTGAACCGCTTCAGGGTTGGTGTAACTATCCCGCTATGGTTCGGACAGTATAAAAGTAAAATCAATGCAGCTAAAACAGAGCAGGAGGTTATTCAAAGTAAGCAACAGGGTTTACAGCAAGATTTATCTGCACAGGTTATAAGTGCCAATAGTGAAATGCAAACCAACTGGCAGTCTGTTCAATATTATCAGCAAACTGGTTTACGAAAAGCACAGGAAGTCATTACTACTTCACAACGCTTTTTTGTAAGTGGCGAAATTGATTATATCAGTTTATTAAGAAACAGCAATGATGCTTACAATGTTTATCAAAAATATCTTGAAGCAGTAAGAAATTACAATCTCAGTGTTATCAATCACAAATATTTAATGGGTCAGTTATGAAACGATTAATCATTCAATTTTTATTAGGGTTATTACCAATACTTGTATTTGCACACGGCGGCGAAGACCACGGCGATGCCAAAAAAACAAGTATCTCACCTGCAAGTTACTTTTCTTCCGAAGCCACTTCGGAAATCTATGAAGTGCTGCTAAAGTACAAACCTATAGTACCTGGCAAGGAAACATCTCTTCGGTTGTACTTAAGCGAATACAATACAAATAACCCTATTGACAGTGCCAAACTGGAAGTAACGGTAGCCGATAATCCCAATATAAAGATTGCTGTTGTACGGATTGATAAAGGCGTATTTGAATTAAAAACCACATTTCCGGCAAAGAAAGCCTACAATCTTGTAGTCAATATCAATAGTTATGCTGGTATTGACCTAATCCAGTTAAACAATGTTGAAGCAGGAAAAGAATTGGCCCCACCGGCTACAGAAAGTACACCACACTCTAATTGGTACAGCAGCAATTGGTTTTTTGGATTGATAGGTCTATTGCTTGGCTTATTAGTTATGTTTTTTGTAAACAAAAGCCGCAGCAGGAAAATGATTACAGCAGCCATTATTCTTTTCTGCCTTTTACCAACGGCTACATATAATACCGTATCGGCACATGATGGACACGATGAAGCTGGTGCTTCAAAAAGCGGTGGCGGTTCAACAACATTTATTGTTGAAAAAGAAACGCAGTTTCTTTTTAATATTCAAACACAAAAGATAGGGACAGGTGATTTTAATGAATCATCACTTTTATTAGGAACTGTAATTGCCGCCCCGCAAGGCCGGGCTGTTATACAATCACCCCAGGCAGGCAAAATTGTTTCTCTAAGGGTAACTCCAGGCCAGCGGGTTGGTAAAGGACAGGTGGTAGCTGTTATAGAACAACAGGTAGATGCCGGAACGCAAATCAGTATTATTTCGCAAAGTAATAGTGTAAATGCCGAGTATGAAGCCGCCAAAGCACAATATGACAGGTTGCTGGGGATAGCAGACATTGCAGCAAAAAAAGATATTACCGAAGCTAAAGCCCGTTATGAAAGTGCAAAGAAAAATAAAGCACTTTTTGATGCAAATACCGGTAGAAATACAGGCAGTACAAAAGCCATAACTCTCACTTCTCCTGTTAGCGGCATTGTCGGCACTTTTAATTATGCTATCGGTGCAGTGGTAAATAGCGGCGAGACCCTTTTTGAAATAACCAACCTTGACCAGGTTTTTGTAGAAGCACAGGTATTTGCAGCAGATGCTGAAAAATTAAAATCCGCCACTGGATTTACCACTATTTCAAATACAGATACACTGGTTTACAAACTAAAAATGATTAATGCTGCCCAATCAGTAAATACAGGTAACCAATCTCAGAAAGTAGTGTTTGAAATCATCAATCCTAAAAGCCAGTTTAAAATCGGTGAAAATGTAAATGTACGAATGACAGGAACTAACATCATTCGGCAAGTAGTATTGCCCAATGATGCCATTACAGATGTAAATGGTAAACCTGCTGTTTTTGTAAAAGATAAAGCCGAGCAATACAGCATCAGCTTTATTGTAAAAGGCCAGAGTAATGATAAGTTCACCGTCATCAGCAAAGGTGCAGAAGATGGTGAACGGATAGTTACGGCCAATGTGTATCAGATGAAAATGATGTATCTAAACCAATAATTAAAATAAACAAACATGAGAAAGTTATTAATGATGTGCCTGTTGCTGGTAACTGCCACCGCAACCTTTGCACAAAACAGCGACAAAGAAGCTGTAAAGTCAGTGCTTGACAATTACAAAAAAGCAATTGAAAAATTAGACACTACTGGTGTAGTGAATCTATTCGTAAAAGATTCCAAAGTGTATGAACAGGCAAGCGACGAGGGCACAATCGGCCATTACCTGGAACATCACTTAGGCCCCGAACTGAAAGAATTTAAATCATTCGCCTTCAGTAATTACAAAGTGGATGTAACAGTTGCAGGGGAATATGCCTTTTCAACTGAGACCTATATCTACACCATCATTCTTGCAAAGGATGCCAAAGAAATAAAAAGCCAGGGAGTAGCCACTTCAGTTTTAAGAAAAACAAAAGAAGGGTGGAAAATTGTGCAGACACACTCTTCATTCAGAAAAGCAAAATAAATCTCAAACTATAAAAAGAAAAAAAATGAAACAAATCAGAATCATCCTTTCAATGGCAATAGCGGTTTTTTGTTTTACTGCTGTAAATGCACAATCAACAAAAACAAAAAGTAAAGCACCAACTGCAGATACAGTTGTTTACCAATGCCCCATGAAATGTGAGGGAGATAAAACTTATGACAAGGCAGGTAAATGCCCTAAATGCAATATGAATTTGAAAGCTGTATCAAAACCGGTTACCGCCATTTACCAATGCCCTATGAAATGTGAAGGAGATAAAACTTACGATAAAGCAGGGAAATGTCCTAAGTGCAACATGAACCTGGCTAAGGTACAGGCAAAAAATTCATCAGGCAATCATAACGGCCATACTCATAATTAACTAATCAATTAAATAAAACAAATGAAACAAGTATTAAAAATTACCATTGCAATTTTCGCTATCGGAACAGTTGCAGTTTTTGCAGCATGTAATAACAGCGGCGATAAAAAGGCATCCACAACAGATTCAACAAAAATAGCAATGGCGCATGAAGGCGGCGACCATATTTATGCCTGTCCCATGCACCCGGAAGTAACGGGCAAAGAAGGTGATACCTGCCCAAAATGCGGAATGAAACTGGAGCATAATGACAATGCCGGTGGTCCAAGTAATGTTAGTATGCAGTTTACTTCTGCCCCTTCATCACCAAATGCTAATGAAGAGGTTACTTTATCAATGACCCCCAAATTAAAAGATAAACCTACAGAGCAGGTGCCCTTAGATGTTGAACATACTAAAAAGATACACCTCATTGTGGTTAGCGATGACCTTAGCTGGTTTGACCACATACATCCTGAGCTGAATGCAGATGGTTCTTATACGGTAAAGGAGAAATTTCCAACCGCTGGCAAATACACTTTGTTTGCTGACTATAAGCCAAGCGGTGCCAATCATACAGTTGATTATCTGAATGTAACTGTAGCAGGTACAGTGCCAGCAGCAAAAGTTTATGGGGCAGATAAATTAACCGGTACAGCAGGTGATGGGTTCTCAGTTTCACTTACTCCTGAAGGCGGTAAATTTTTAACCAACATGGCTATGCATATTAACGGTGTAATGATGCTGAATGGTAAAGAGGTAGATGTAAACACTTTGGAAGATTACCTCGGCGCAAAAGCCCACATGGTAGTGGTAAGCCTTGCTGATAAAAAGTATTTGCATGTTCATCCAAGTGTGGAAGGCGGCAAATTTGATTTGCATACAACATTTGATAAGCCGGGTGTATATCGTGGCTGGATACAATTCCAGAGTAAAGGGAAAGTTTACACCAGTGACTTTGTAATGAATGTAGCGGAAGGTAATGCCGATAATATGAAAGGCATGGATATGAAGAAGGATGAACATGAGAAGCATTAATATTCAATTTATTTTCTAACAATAAAATTTAAAACAATGAAAAAAATAACAATTCTGATGATAGTAATGCTGATTGCAGCTTTTACAACATTTGCTCAGCATAGCGGCGGCGACCATAAACATGGTTCACCACATGGTGGAACAGTTAAGTCTGCCGGTGATTTTCATATTGAAGTAAGTGTAAAAGATGGTATGGTGATGGCCTATTTACTGGATGGGAAAGAAAAAGCGATGAAGAATACAGGTGTAACAGGAACGGCGGTTATTCAAACGGCCGACGGACAAACTTCAACCATTACATTAATTCCAAACGGTAATGAAGGCTTTATGTACACACTGGACAAAGCTAAAAAGTACAACAAGGCCATTGTAACATTTACAACAGGAGGAAAAACCGCATCGGCATCGTTTGACCTGACCGCAAAGGCCAAGCCTGCAGCAGATGGGCATGACCATCAACATTAATCCGTAAAATATCATGGCAGGCTATCCACCTGCCATGATATAAATTAATTGTATTGCTTTTATTAGTGCCGATAAGAAATTATTTACTACAACGTATGTTAGAGCCTGCGCAAAAATATGATGCTGAAGTTAAATTGAGACTGATACCGGATATAATTCCGGGATGGAAAACAATTGTAAAATTAGTTTGCGTTACGGTACTTTTTGGTTTCTCAATCTGGTGGCTCAATCACACTTCGGATTTACAGGGCTTTTGGAACAGCTTCATTATGGACAAGAAGGTGCCTGCATCATTTTGCGAACAGGTGCATATAAACAGCCCGGTTCGTCAGCCAGTCAATACTTTCAGTAACATAGTTTATCTGCTTACCGCCGTCATAATTTTAAGTGGTCTATGGAAGAGCAGACATGCCAATACCAAAGGACATTTATCTGAAAGCAATATTTTCTGTCTTCTTTTTTCAATTGTGTTGCTGTATGTTTTTGTTGCCAGTACTTTTTATCATGCTTCTCTTATCGGAATAGCTCATACACTTGATTACTCCGCAGTATTTTCTTTTTCGCTCTTCCCTTTTATGTTTTTTTTATATCAATGGTCGCTTTTGAAAAAGAAAACATTGTCAATTTCAGAAAGGCGAAAATCAGAAATCCTGTTTTTATTGATTTTTTCCGGTGCTAATCTTGGGCTGGCTTTGCTAACGCCAAAGGGCAAGGAACAGATGGTAGCCATATTACT
Source organism: uncultured Flavihumibacter sp. (assembly GCA_902168225.1). Lineage (GTDB taxonomy): Bacteria > Bacteroidota > Bacteroidia > Chitinophagales > Chitinophagaceae > Sediminibacterium. Next base: position 22,667 of record CABHOW010000167.1, read on the forward strand.
CGTTTTGCTGTTTTTGATATCAGCTATTATCACCGTTATAGTTGAGAAACATAAGCCCGGTACCAATTATCTTGTTTTCACCATTATTGCAGTTATAGCGGCTGTTATTTTGTTTGAGTTTGATAAATATAAAATTATATGCAACCCGGAAAGTTTTTTTCAGCCGCATAGTCTTTGGAATATTTCCATTGGATTATCGGCCTTTTGGTTTTATCTGTATATGCGTTCTGAAACAAAGCCGGGGGCATTAATTGTAAAATTGAAACAATAATACTCTTACTATGAACAAAACTGTGGTTAAGGTTTGATGGTGAACAACAGCCGGCCTGCTGCCCTCTTTCCATTCAGCAGTGATGGAGTTTTTTTCTCAGCAGCAGGCGCCTGTTTGTTATGCGATGCAATAATAATTGACAGAACTAAGCCCGGATATATTACAATTTAAAAATTTAATATTTAATAAATAAATCAAGATGCTTAACAGACTCATACACTTCTCTCTTAAGAACCGTTTACTTGTAGTGGCAATGGCTGCCCTGTTAATGGTGTATGGCGTTTTTACTTTGGTAAACCTGCCTGTAGATGTATTACCAGATTTAAACCGGCCAAGGGTAACTATTTTCCTTGAATCTAATGGTATGTCGCCGGAAGAAATTGAAGCACAGGTTATATTACCTGTTGAAACTTCTTTAAATGGCGCACCGGGAGTAGAAGTAGTAAGGTCAGTGGCATCCCCCGGATTGGGTTTGGTATTTGTAGAGTTTGACTGGAACACAGATATATACCGTGCAAGGCAGTTAACTGCCGAAAAAATACAAACGGTTCAATTACCTAATAAGATTGTGCCTGTAATGGGGCCAATCAGTTCTGTTATGGGGCAATTTATGATGATAGCCGTTTCATCCGATACCACATCCCCTGCAGATTTAAGGACACTTAGTGATTTTGTTATTCGCAGAAGGCTGATGAGTGTTAAAGGTATTGCACAGGTAATTCCCATTGGCGGCGTTCGGATGCAGTACCAGGTTTTAATTTCTCCCGATAAATTACGGCAGTATAATCTATCTGTTGGTGATGTTGACAATGCTTTGCAACTTACCAATATCAATACAACCGGTGGTTTTGTAAATGACAATAAAGGCTCTGAAGTATTGGTTCGTAATCTTGCACGGGCAAATACATTGGAAGATTTGGCCAATACAGTAGTCGCCAATAAAAATGGCGCACCTGTACTTCTTCGCCAACTGGCCGAAGTAAAATTTGGAGGACCAATAAAAAGAGGTGACGGTTCTTTGAATGGCAAACCTGCGGTGATACTCAGCATAGAAAAACAGCCGAATGCAAATACGGTTACACTAACAGCAGAAATCATTAAAGCAATTGATGATGTAAAAAAATCAGTGCCGTCTGATGTAAAGATTAATACTGACGTATTTCAACAAAAACATTTTATTGAAAACTCCCTCACTAATGTTGAAGACGCATTAAGGGATGGATTTATCCTGGTTATTATCATTTTGTTTCTCTTCCTGCTTAATTTCAGAACCACCATCATTACACTCACCGCAATTCCTTTATCACTTATTATCACCGCTATTGTTTTTAAAATGTTTGGGATATCTATCAATACACTTACACTCGGTGGTCTTGCCATTGCCATTGGAGAGTTGGTAGATGATGCAATTGTGGATGTAGAAAATGTATTCCGGCGATTAAAAGAAAACTGGACAAGCCCCAATCCAAGACCGCTTATGAAGGTGATTTATGAAGCCAGCAGTGAGGTAAGAAATTCTATTGTTTACGCCACTATTATCGTGGTACTCGTATTTCTGCCATTGTTTTATCTGCAGGGGATTGAAGGAAAAATATTTGCACCATTGGGTATTGCCTACATCACTTCCATCATAGCTTCTTTAGCCGTGTCACTCACTGTTACACCTGCTTTGTGCAGCTACCTGTTAGGTAAGAAAAGAAATCTCGACCATGTAAATCTTGCATTCTGGAAAGGAAGAAAAAAACACACCCATACATTTGAAGAAGCAGAACAGGAAAAACCTCATGGACGAACGATTGAAGAAGAAGCTCTATACGCATCTTCGCATGATGACAGCACTTTTGTGAAGTTCTTAAAACGGCAGGATATTAAATTACTTAAAATAGGATTAAAACGTCCGAAAATAGTTATTGGAATTGCAATCGCCATGATTGTAGCTTCCATGAGTATCATCCCTTTTTTGGGGACAGAGTTCTTACCCCCATTTAATGAAGGTAGTTTTACCATTAATCTATCGCTGCCGCCAGGAACTTCACTGGAGGAAGCAAACAAAACAGGCAGCATTGCCGAAAAAGAAATTTTAAAAGTTGATGGTGTTCAACTTACTGCACGCCGCACCGGCAGGGCCGAACTGGATGAACATGCCGAACCACCAAGCAATTCTGAAATTGAAGTAGCATTATACCCTGATAAAATTGGTAACAGGGATGAAATACTTGCCCAGATAAGAGAAAGATTATCCGTGTTAAAAGGTGTAACGGTAAATATAGGGCAACCCATTTCTCACCGGCTTGACCATTTACTCTCCGGTGTGCGGGCACAGATTGCCATCAAAATCTTTGGAAATGATTTGGCTGATTTACGCAGTAATGCCGCCAGGCTAAAAGATATTATCAGTACAGTTCCCGGCGCAGTAGATGTACAGGTTGAAAAGCAGGTATTGGTGCCCCAGCTAAGTATAAAAATAGACCGGGCGGCTGTGCAGCGGTATGGATTACAGGTGGGTAAAGTAGCTGAGGATATTGAAATATTTTACAACGGTAAAGTAAGTACCCAGATACTGGATGGTCAAAAAACATTTGATATAGTTTTGCGAACCTCAGACAGCGTAAGAAATAATCTTGATGAAATCGGCAATACGCAAATCGCAACATCAGATGGTTCATTAATTCCACTAAAGCAAGTTGCTCAAATTGAAATGGAAAGCGGTGTCAATTCTGTTTACCACGAAAACACATTACGACGAATTGTAGTTTCGGCCAATGTGCAGGGCAGAGACCTTGGCAGCACAGTAAAAGAAATGCAGCAAAAGGTGAATGAACAATTACAACTGCCGCAGGGGTACTTCTTGCAATGGGGCGGCCAGTTTGAAAGCCAGCAATCAGCTTCAAAGCTTATAACAATACTTAGCATTTTCTCAATTGCTGGTATCTTCCTTGTACTGTACAGCCATTTCAAATCAAGCCGTATTGCGCTTCAAATTATGCTTAATGTGCCTCTGGCGTTGATAGGAAGTGTAGTGGCCGTATTACTCACCGGCGGTGTTTTTTCTATTGCTACAATGGTCGGCTTTATTACACTTACAGGTATCGCATCACGGAATGGTATTATGATGATAAGCCATTACATACACCTGGTACAGCATGAGGGTGAAACATTCAGTGATAAGATGATTATCCGTGGTTCGCTGGAAAGGTTAGTGCCGGTATTAATGACTGCCTTGGTTGCGGCATTAGCCTTAATTCCATTAACGCTGGATGCTACAGCACCGGGAAAAGAAATATTATACCCTGTTGCTACTGTTATACTCGGCGGTTTAATCAGCTCTACTTTATTAGATATGATTGTAACACCTGTTGTGTTCAAACAGTTTGGCAAAAAAGCATTGGATAAATATATAGCTGAACAGAACAAAAAAGATATGGAATAACGGAGATATAAAAGTAAACCCCTTTTTTAAAGGGTGAGTGTTGGTAAACAATTTTGTCAACCTTTAAACTAAAAGTAATGAAATACAGAATTTTCATTTTGTTTCTTGTTACAGCTATTGTATCAGGATGCAGTACTGCTTATAATTTGTCGTATAATGATTACGACCAAACTGTGGATTTCAGCAGATACAAGACATTTTCCTGGATTCCCCATTCCGATAATGATAATACTCCTTATCATAATCAGATTATTTTCAATAATACCATCAATTATTTTTCACATGAACTGGCGGCAAGGGGTATGACTTTAGATAATGACAATCCGGATGTGCTCTTTGAACTCAAAGTAACAGAAAGTAAAAAAAGCAGAACCGAACAGGTCCGCACAACTGTTCCGACCTATAATTACAATAATTCGTATCAGTACCGGGCTATCTCACCTTATAACCCCTATTATAATGTTAACCCCAGGGCTTATTATTATAACAGGCCATTAAATTACAATTATAACAGTTATACATACGGCTATACTACCAAAACGGTGGAATATATCCGGGGAGCTATAACTGTAAATGTAATTGACAGGAAGCAGAATAAGTTTATTTATACTGCCACAGTGGAAGCCGATTTATACGACCCTTCCACTTTGCAAAGGGAATTGCATCCTGCCGTACATACACTTTTGGAGAATTATCCGGTAAAGCCCCCTGCACCGGCAAAAAAGCAAAGCAGGAGATGACTCTTTACTTATGATAAGTTAAGCACTGGCTGGATATTTCGTCAATTGACATGAATTTGATTTTAAAAACTAAGTATCATTTAAAACTTAAAATTATGAAACAGTTATTTGCATTTCTTGTGATGCTGTTTTCAGCATCCATGCTGTTTGCACAGGATGTAATTACCCTGCGCAGCGGCGAAACCATTAATGGTAAAGTAGCTGAAGTAGGCACAACAGAAATCCGTTATTACAAAGCTGATAATGCTGACGGGCCGGTGTATGCAGCCAGCAAGTCAGATGTGGTGCAGATTGTTTATGCCAATGGCACTAAAGATATTTTTAACACACAGGCTGCCCCCAACCAAAATGCAGTAAATCAAAATTATTCCTGGCGTTATCGCAGGGGATATTACAGGCCGTTTGTATATCCCATCATTATACCGCATATTGATTTGGGGCATCATATTGATTTTGGGCATCACGGCTATAGCGGCCATCACGGAGGTCATGGCGGGCATCATTAATTGTAGAAAACATGGGTCGGAGCCCTGCTTTGTTTGTCCCGTTTTAAAATGGAAAACCTTGAGGGGCAGGGTTTCCGCACCCACCAATTGATAACTCTTTTTAAATCGGATTTAATTCAAGTATTACTTTAAAATAAAGTGATTGTAATGGAGCAAACAAAATTTATACCGGCACTCAGGTTCAAATGGCTTACGCCTTTGTACGATTTCTTTCTCGGCATTACTATGCCTGAGAAAAAAATTAAACAGGTATTGATTTCAAGTGCGGACATCTATGCAAGTGCAAAGCTCCTTGATTTTGGTTGCGGCACTGCTACATTAACTATCATGGCAAAACAATCATCGCCGGAGGCTAAAGTAACAGGCATTGATGTTGATAAAGAGATATTGGTGAAAGCAGCAAAAAAGATAAAAGAAGAAAAGCTGGATGTTTTTTTACTTGATTATGATGGAAAACATTTGCCCTTTCAGCCTAATGCTTTTGACAGGGTCATATCCTGCCTGGTTTTTCATCACCTTGATACTGATGTAAAACAAAATATGCTGGCAGAAATATTCAGGATTTTAAATAAAGATGGACAGTTGACTATTGCAGACTTTGGCCGCTCCAGGTCATGGATTCAAAGAACGCTTTTTAATTTGATTAGGATATTGGATGGCTTTAAATCCACACATGCAAATGCTAAAGGGCTATTACCTGAAATGATTTCGGATGCAGGGTTTGAAAATGTAGTAGTTAAAAAGCGTTTCAAAACCATGTTTGGAGAAGTTCAAATAATCGGTGCAGAAAAAATATAAATACAAATAGATAGTATCATGAAAAAGAAATTTTATTTACTGCTTTTACTAATAGCAACAGCATTTACGGCAACAGCACAGGAACAAAAGAAAGAAGAGGTTTGCTACAATCCCAATTTGGTAAAAGATACCAGCAAGAAAAGTATTAAATCCATGGCTTTTGCTGTAATCCATGGCGACAGTATAAAAATCAATTATCATTCTCCCGGCGTTCGTAAAAGAATAATATGGGGTGGCCTTGTTCCTTATGATGAAGTATGGGTAACAGGTGCACATGATGCCACTACCCTGGAAATGCCAAAGGCATTTGTTATTAATGGTAAAGAAATACCGGCAGGTAAATATGCTTTCTTCACTATCCCTGGTGAAAAGGAATGGACGCTGATAATAAATAAAAACTGGAAACAGCACCTTGCCGCAGAGTATGATGAAAAAGATGATATTATCAGGGTGAAAGTAAAGCCTAAGAAAAGTGAGCATACAGAGCGGTTGCAATATTTTATTGAAACAGGAAAAAGCGAAACTGGCAGGATTGCTGTAGTATGGGAAAAGATAAGAGTTGAGTTTGATTTCAGGTTCTCAAAATAATAGCAGCACTAAAGTAATTTACTATGTTCAAAGACTTTCCTTCATTACATCCATTGGCAGTACATTTTCCTATTGTACTTATTTTATTGGCAGCCGCTTTACAGGCCGTTCTGGTTTGGAAAGACCTGAAGCAGATTAAATGGGTTACACTTGTTATCATAGGCGGTGCTTTCTTTTCATCCCTTGCTGCCAGCACTATCTTTCATGCAGAGCCATCAGTGGATGCTCCCAAAGCGGCTTTGGAGATATTTGAGCAACATGAAAAATATGCTCAATTAACATTATGGATGAGTGGTATTACATTTTTGCTGAAAAGCATCGGTGTATTTTTCAAAATCAACCGGCGTTCATTTGAAATTATAGTGCTGATTGCCGCCATCATCGCTGCTGTTTTTTTATCCATTGCGGGGCATCATGGAGCAAAACTTACCCATGTGGCTGGTGTGGGCCCAATGGGCAAATATTTAATGAAAGGTCATGGTGAGGGTGGAGATATGGAAGACATGAAGGATATGGATATGAAGAATGATAGCTCCATGAAAATGACCGATACCATGCCCGGTATGAACAACATGGATAAAATGCCGGGAATGGATAACATGAAAAAGGACTCGTCCATGAATATGAAAAGCATGAAGGACATGACCATGCCCGGTATGGATAAAAACGCAGGCATGAAAGATATGAAGGGTATGAAAGGTATGAAAGGTATGGATAAGATGAAGGACATGAAGAATATGTCTGGCATGGATAAAATGAAAGACATGAAGGATATGAAAATGGATTCTTCCATGAACATGAAAGATATGAACAACATGCCGGGAATGGATAAGATGAAAATGGACTCATCCGGTAATATGAAAGACATGAATAACATGCCTGGTATGGACAACATGAAAATGCCTGCAAAAAACCCGATGGACACATTGCGTTTTCCCGACAATAACCCGGCTCGTAAAAAGAATTATAAGCAGCATAAACAATAAATGATTTACACATGAAGAAACTGCTTTCACTTTTTTTCCTGATTCCTTTTTACACTTTTGCACAGATGAATCACTCAATGCCAGGAGCAATGGATGATGGACTTAAAAAAATAACATCATACAATTTTCCTTTAAAGAAAACCCAGCTTGCTCCCGGAAACATATATCAGGGTAAGAAAGTGGAGTACGACCTGTATGTAACTGATACGATGGTGAACTTTACCGGCAAACGACGTCATGCAATTGCTATTAACGGACAAATACCGGCTCCTATTCTTGAATTTACTGAAGGTGATACAGCTATTATCAGGGTACACAACATGATGAAGATGGAAACATCCATTCACTGGCATGGTATCTTGTTGCCTAATAAAGAAGATGGTGTTCCCTACTTAAACACATCCCCTGTTGAACCGGGCGAAACTTATACTTTCACTTTTCCACTTATTCAAAGCGGCACATACTGGTACCATTCCCACACTATGCTACAGGAGCAAAGTGGTTTGTATGGTTCTATTGTAATACACCCTGCCCAGCCGGAGCCGCAATTGAAAGAGTATGTAGTATTATTATCCGACTGGACAGATGAAAACCCACACCAGGTATTACGTTACCTGAAACGTGGCGGTGAATGGTATGCCATTAAAAAAGGAGCATTGCAAAGCTATGGAGAAGCTATTGCAGCAGGTGCATTTAAAGATAAATTGAAACAGGAATGGCAGCGTATGCCCGCCATGGATGTATCTGATGTTTACTACAATAAATTTTTATTGAACGGGCAGGAAACAAATGAATTTAAAGATGCAAAGCCGGGAGAAATAATCCGGCTGCGGATTATCAACGGTTCGGCTTCTACTTATTTCAACCTGCAATATGCAAACAGCTATATGCGGATAATTGCCGCTGATGGTATTAATGTAACTCCTGTTAATGTAAATAAACTGGAAATTGCTATTGCAGAAACTTACGACATATTGATTACAGTTCCCGAAACAGGCACTGCAGAACTAAGGGCTACTTCGTGGGACGTTATGGGATATTCGTCTGCTTTCTTTGGCAACGGCCCTGTTATTAAAGCCCCGGATATTCCAAGGCTGAATTATTTTAAGATGATGCAGCAAACGGGCAGCATGAATATGAAAGGAATGGACATGGGCAATATGCCGGGTATGGACATGAAAAATATGAATATGCCCAATGATACTTCATCTCCAAAAAAGGAAATGAACATGAATAGTATGGAGGGTATGAAGATGAACGATATGGCAGGCATGGATATGAAAATGGAAATGCCGGGTGAATTTAATTACAATATGCTCCGGTCATTACATCCAACTACGTTGGATTCCTCATTAGTACCAAGGGAAGTTAAGCTTGCACTTACCGGCAATATGCTCCGGTATGTTTGGTCGTTTGATTTTAAGACACTATCTGCTGCTGATAAAATTCTTATACGAAAGGGTGAAAGGGTAAGATTTGTATTGACCAACAATACCATGATGCGGCACCCATTGCATTTGCACGGCCATTTCTTCCGCTTCATCAATGCACAGGGTGAATATTCGCCCATGAAACATACGTTTGATATTAAGCCAATGGAAACCGTAACTATTGAATTTGATGCCAACGAAGAACAGGATTGGTTTTTTCATTGCCATATTTTATACCACATGATGGCCGGTATGGCCCGGATAGTAAGCTATGAAGGCAGTGAACAAAACGAATTTGCTAAAACCGGGTACCGGAAATTGAAAAAGGAAGATAATATTCTTTATCCGTGGTATGATTTATCGGTGCATTCGCAGGGGGCATGGTTTAGTGGAAATATTTCAAACAATAAAATGGCGTTGGAATTTGAAGGCAGGGCAAGCTGGAAGGGGAACTACGAAACGGAAACGCATTTACTTCGTTACCTCGATAAAAAACAATACCTCGCCTTTTATATAGGCTATGATTATAGAAAAAATAAAACGCTGCCATTAGCAAACAAACCAAACACAAAGGATAACCGCCGGGTTTTTGATGCTGGCTTTTATTACTTATTACCTATGCTCATCCGTTCAGAATGGCGGATTGACCATACGGGCCGTTTAAGACTGCAATTGGAAAGAAGAGATTTGCCTCTGAGCAATAATTTCTTTGTCGATTTCAGGGTAAATACTGATAAGGAATATAATGTAGCAGCAAGGTATATGATTGCAAAATCATTTTCCATCAGCACAAATTATGACAGCGATTACAAATGGGGAATTGGATTAACATGGCACTATTGATTTCTTAAAAGCAAATAAAAATGTTTTATGGAACATAATCACAACAATCAACAACGGTACACCTGTCCCATGCATCCGGAAATCATGCAGGACAAGCCTGGTAACTGCCCCAAATGCGGAATGAATCTCGTTCCTGTTGATGCAAAAGAGAAAGAATATTCTCATTCGCAGCATCAACATACAGACCATATAAAAGAGGCTTCCTCTGTTAATGAGCAGCATGTTGCACCTGTTGTTGAAATGCAAAATACTCAAGGGTTCCAAAAGTACACCTGTCCCATGCATCCCCAAATAATTCAGGATGGCCCTGGTAAATGCCCTTTATGTGGTATGACTTTAATCCCCCTAACCAAACCAAAAGATGGAGCAACACATTCTTCCCATTCATCAGGCATTGCAGATTTTAAAAAACGATTCTATGTAGTGCTGGTATTAACTATTCCCATTATGCTGCTATCAGAAATGATTCAGCATTGGTTGAATATCCATATCAGTTTTCCCGGTTCAAAATATATATTGCTCTTTTTATCTTCTGTTGTATTTTTTTATGGTGGCTGGCCTTTTCTAAAAGGATTGGTTGGTGAAATGAGAGCCAGGAATCCCGGTATGATGACATTGGTGGCATTTGCCATTTCAGTAGCCTATATCTACAGCGTAGCTACTGTATTGGGTTTAAATGGCATGGATTTCTTTTGGGAGTTAGCAACCCTAATTCTTATCATGTTATTAGGACACTGGATAGAAATGAAATCTGTTGCCGGTGCATCAAGGGAACTGGAATTATTAGTACAGTTGATGCCGGATGATGCTCATTTGGTAAATGGTGATATAATAACTGATGTAAAAACAGAATCGCTGAAAGAAAATGATGTCATTCTTATCAAGCCCGGTGAGAAGGTTGCTGCGGATGGCGTTATCGTAGATGGTGAAAGTTACCTTAATGAATCCATGCTCACCGGCGAATCAAAACCGGTGGAGAAAACAAAAGGTGATAAAGTGATAGCAGGTGCTATCAATGGTAACGGTGCAATAAAGGTTGCTGTATCACACGGCGCAAAGGACTCCTACTTATCACAGGTTATAAAGCTGGTACAGGATGCACAAAAATCAAAGTCCAAAACACAATTAATTGCAGACAGAGCAGCAAGATGGCTAACGCTGATTGCGATTGTTGCAGGCATCACTACATTTCTCGTATGGTATTTATCAGGAAAAGATTTAGCGTTTTCTATTGAGCGGATGGTAACCGTAATTGTTATTTGCTGTCCCCATGCGTTGGGATTAGCCGTACCATTAGTAGTTGCAAAATCAACCGCCTTGTCTGCCAAACATGGTTTACTGATAAAGAACAGAACTGCCTTTGAAAATGCAAGAAAGATAACAACGCTGGTGTTTGATAAAACAGGAACATTAACAGTTGGGAAATTTCAGGTAGTACGGTATGTAACGCATAATGATAAATATACACAGGAACAGGTGCTCCAATACGCAGCGGCACTCGAACAGAATTCAGAACATCCGATTGCAACGGGCATAACAGCCAAAGCAAAAGAATTGAATCTTGAACTTCCTGCAGTTATCGGTTTTGAAGCCATCACGGGAAAAGGTATAACCGGAGTTATTGACCGAAAAGATGTAATGGTGGTTAGCCCCGGATATTTAAAAGAAAAATTTTCATTCCTTACAAAGGAAGATATGGTTAAGTCGGAAGAGACTCTTGTATTTGTATTAATTGATGATGATATTGCTGGCTCCATTGCTTTGGCTGATGAAATAAGACCCGAATCCGCAGAGGCTATTAAAACATTGCATGAAAATAACATCAAGGTAATCTTATTAACAGGTGACAATGCAACTGTGGCCAAAGGGGTAAGTGATAGATTGGGTATGGATAGTTTTTTTGCCGAAGTATTACCACATCAGAAGTTAGAAAAAATAAAAGAATTGCAAAGCAAGGGTGAATTTGTAGCTATGACAGGCGACGGAGTAAATGATGCACCGGCTTTGGCTCAGGCTAATGTAGGCATAGCAGTTGGTTCAGGTTCTGATATCGCCGCCGAAACAGCAGGGATTGTATTGGTAAACAGTAATCCCAAAGATGTTGTTTCATTGATTCAGTTTGGTAAAGCCACGTACAGAAAGATGATTCAAAATTTGATTTGGGCAACGGGATATAATGTAGTGGCTTTACCATTGGCGGCAGGTGTATTGTACAAAACGGGAATCCTGTTAAGCCCCGCTGCCGGTGCTGTATTAATGAGTGTAAGCACAGTGGTAGTGGCAATTAATGCAAGTCTGCTGAAAGTAAAATAAACCAACAAGCTACATTGTTATGGCAAAAAGCAAACACTACTACATCCGTAAAACACACCGCTGGCTGGGTGTTATTTTGGGCATCCAATTTTTATTATGGACAATTGGCGGCCTGTATTTCAGTTGGAGCAATATGGATGAAGTGCATGGAGATTTTCAAAAGAAAAATGCACCGCTATTGTCATCTCATATTTCTCTGGTTAGCCCTACCGTAGTGCTGGATACTATCAGGAAAGTTCATCAGATTGATTCAATTGTTTCCATTCAGTTAATAGAAATTTTGGGCAAGCCATTTTACCAGGTTCGTTGTATCAGTGCTATCCACAACGAAACAAATCATGAACATGATATGCAGGCAATGAATCATCTTGCCAATGCCGAAACCGGTCAGCTTCGTAGTCCGTTAACAAAAGAGGAAGCAGTTGAAGTAGCCAAAATGAGATTTAATGGTGAGCCAAAAGTAAAATCAATTGAATACTTAACCGGCACAAATGGTCATCATGAATATCGGGAAAGCCCTTTGCCTGCTTATGCCATTACATTTGAGCATCCTTCAAAAACGACGGTTTACGTTGCCAGTGAATTAGGAACCGTTCAAAAATTCAGGAACAATAAATGGAGAATATTTGATTTCTTATGGATGATGCATACCATGGATTATGAAAGCAGAGACCATATTGGTAATTGGTTGCTTCGGGCATTTTCAATATTTGGCCTGGTAACGGTGCTGAGTGGATTTGCTTTGTTCTTTGTGAGTGCAAAGAGGAATAAGAAAAAAGCCACAAATTTCCCATCTGTGAATTAGTACGGATGCAGATTGTGTTCGCTTTATTTAATTTGAGACGAAAAAAACTTACAATTATTAAAGCTTATTTTATACTGGGATTGAATATTCAGGTTCTTGTATCTATTTAGAATATGAAAAAAAGCAGTAAGCAACAAAAAGCTAAAGCTAAAGGCAAAACGTTAACTCAAAAGATTCTCAGATATATCTTTTGGGGGTGTCTTGGTCTCTTGGTACTTGCTATTTTTATTCTGATTATACTTTTGCAACACATGCATATTGAAAAGAAATGAAACCATAGTTGGTGATAATGGGCCTCTTGTAAATATTTAAGCATAAAACCGGGCATAAGAGGGTTTAACCGGGCGATTTGCAACCATATTGCTAAATTATACATGGCCGAGTGTGCAATTTGCAACAAAACATCCTATTTTTGCAACCAATGAAATTATTCTTCTCCATATTGTCTTTGGCATTAATTTACATATCCTGCCTCCCGTGTGGCGATAGAAAGGAATGTAATGTCAGGGCAGAAGCAAAAATTTCAGCAGCTAATGACAACCACCAGCAGCATAAACATAATACAGAAGCCTGTTCTCCGTTCTGCTCATGTTCTTGTTGTGCGGCTTCAGCATTTTACTCTCCTTTTGCTAAGGCTCAGATAAGTAAAGTCGAATTTCAATCAGAGAAATACCCCCTTTATAATGTAGCGTTCAGTACTGAAGCTCAAAATAGCATCTGGCAACCTCCCAAACTTTCTTAATCTCACTCCTTTATTGAATTTGCTGTAAGTCATTTATTGGCTTATTCAGCTATTGTATCATTCATTTCCCATTGCTGGCAATGGCCACAGCCAAAAAAATTACAAAAGGCAAGAAAAGAAAAAAGCTTTTAGTGATAAGAATAATCAGAATCATTCTTATTGGAATTGCCTGTGCTGTACTTATTGCCGCAATTGTGGAAAGAATCATTCATTTCTTCAGGTATCATATATAACCAAACAGAATTAAGACATGCTCAATAAAATCATTCAATTCTCCATAAAAAATAAATTGGTCATTGGCCTGTTTACACTTGCATTAATAATATGGGGTGTTTATTCGGCAAAAAAACTGCCGATTGATGCTGTGCCGGATATCACCAACAATCAAGTGCAAATAATTACTATTAGTCCATCATTGGCGGCTCAGGAAGTAGAACAGTTAATATCCTTTCCTGTCGAGCAAACAATGGCTACGATTCCCGAAATCAAGGAAATCCGTTCCATATCAAGGTTTGGATTATCTGTAGTTACTGTTGTATTTCATGATGATGCAAATATCTATTGGGCCCGTCAGCAAGTAGGTGAACGGTTGATAGAAGCCCGTAACCAAATACCAAATAATATTGGCAACCCTGAGATGGCTCCTATATCTACGGGATTAGGTGAAATTTATCAATATGTTTTACATGCAAAAAAAGGATATGAAGATAAATACGATGCCATGTCGCTTCGGACGATACAGGACTGGATTGTCCGTCGTCAATTGCTTGGTACACCCGGTATTGCTGATGTAAACAGCTTCGGGGGGCTTTTAAAACAATATGAAATTGCGTTAAACACAGATAAGCTGCGCAGCTATAATTTGTCAATAGCAGATGTATTTAATGCCCTTGAAAAAAATAACCAGAATACAGGTGGTGCGTATATAGATAAGAAACCTAACGCTTATTTTATCCGCAGCGAAGGCTTTATTAAAACAATCACTGACATTGAAAAAATTGTTGTTACAAGGACTACAGGCGGTTCACCCGTATTGGTAAGGGATATTGCTACGGTACAACTTGGTCATGCTACACAATATGGGGCATTAACCCGTAATGCAGAAGGGGAAGTAGTTGGTGGTATTGTTTTAATGCTCAAAGGAGCAAATTCCAGCATTGTAATTAATAGTGTAAAAGATAAAATAATCCAGATTCAGAAAAGCTTGCCGGAAGGTGTGGTCATTGAACCCTTTCTTGACAGAAGTGCTTTAGTTAGCAGGGCTATTGGAACTGTAAAAACGAACCTAATTGAAGGTGCTTTGATTGTAATCTTTGTATTGGTGGTTTTCCTTGGTAATATCCGCTCCGGGTTGATAGTGGCTTCCGTAATTCCGCTTGCAATGCTTTTTGCTATTTCGTTGATGAACCTGTTTGGTGTGTCGGGTAATCTTATGAGTTTAGGTGCTATTGACTTTGGGTTGATTGTAGATGGAGCAGTTATCATTGTTGAAGCAACAATGCATCATCTGGCAAATAGAAAATCTAAAGAACCCCTTACACAAGCTGAAATGGATAGTGAGGTATTTCTTTCGGCTTCAAAAATTAGAAATGCGGCAGCCTTTGGTGAGATTATCATATTAATCGTTTACTTACCAATTTTAGCACTTGTTGGAATTGAAGGAAAAATGTTCGGCCCAATGGCTCAAACGGTATCATTTGCCATTCTAGGGGCCTTCTTACTTTCGATTACTTATGTACCTATGATGAGTGCACTTGTTTTAAGTAAAAAAATAAGCCACAAGCAAAACCTTTCTGATAAAATGATGAAGTTTTTCCAACGACTATATACGCCATTAATACGTGGTGCTTTAAAGATGAAATTATTGGTAGTGAGTATAGCTGTTGGCGTATTTATAATCAGCTTGATTATTTTTAAAACATTAGGTGGCGAATTTATTCCCACATTGGAAGAAGGAAATTTTGCCGTAGAAACAAGGTTGTTAACAGGTAGCTCATTAAGTCAGACAATTGAAAAAATAACGCAAGCCTCTGACTTACTGATGAAAAAATTTCCCGAAGTAAAAGAAGTAATTGGAAAGATAGGCGCATCAGAAATACCTACCGATCCTATGCCTATTGAAGCTTGTGATATGATTATTCTTTTAAAGGATAAAAAAGAATGGACCAGTGCCGGCACACGGGAAGAACTGGCAGAACTGATGCAAAAGGAACTGGAAAAAATACCGGGGATTTTTTATGGACTTTCTCAACCCATACAACTTCGGTTTAATGAATTGATAGCTGGAGTACGGCAGGATGTAGGAATTAAAATATTTGGAGAAGACCTTGATGTGCTGGCTGACCTGGCAAAAAAAATCGGTGTGATTGTACCTACGGTAAAAGGTGCAGAAGATTTATATGTAGAACAGGTAACCGGCCTTCCACAGATTGTGGTTAAACTAAACCGGGATAAGATTGCACAGTTTGGTTTAAATGTAGAAGATGTGAACAGGACAATCAGTGCTGCTTTTGCAGGAGAAGCTGCGGGTATTGTGTATGAAGGCGAGAAACGATTTGATATGGTGGTAAGGTTAGAAAAGCCAGGCCGCCAGAGTATTGATGATGTAAAAGGGTTATTTGTTGCCGCCCCTGATGGTAACCAGATTCCACTGGAACAGGTAGCCGATGTCAATTTGCAGTTAGGACCTAACCAGATACAACGTGAAGATGCCAAGCGAAGAATCATTGTCGGCTTTAATACAAGAGGCAGGGACATCTCATCGGTTGTAAAAGAAATGCAGGAAAAAATTGAGAAACAGGTAAAAATGCCCCCTGGTTACTTTATTACTTATGGCGGGCAATTTAAAAACCTCGAAGAAGCAAACAAAAGATTATCCGTTGCTGTTCCTGTGGCATTAGCATTGATCCTGCTGCTTCTCTTCTTTACGTTTGGTTCAATTAAATATTCCTTACTAATATTTACAGCTATACCGATGAGTGCTATTGGCGGTGTATTCGCTTTATGGTTCCGGGGTATGCCATTCAGCATTTCGGCAGGTGTTGGTTTTATTGCGTTGTTTGGTGTGGCGGTATTAAATGGTATTGTACTTATCAGCGAGTTCAACAGGTTAAAAAAGGAAGGCATGACAGATATAAATGCAATTATCCTAAAAGGAACGTCGGTGAGGTTAAGACCAGTATTAATGACCGCCACCGTTGCTTCATTAGGTTTTTTACCAATGGCTTTATCTACAGGTTCCGGAGCGGAAGTACAAAAACCGTTAGCAACGGTTGTAATAGGCGGATTAATTACAGCCACCTTTCTTACGTTAGTAGTTTTGCCGGTGTTGTACGCCTGGTTTGAAAAGATAAAACCAAAAACGAAGAAGACTGATGTAACAAAAGGGCTGGCTTCATTGCTTATCCTGTGTTTAGCCTCATCATTTGCAGCAAATGCACAACAGCCAAAGACAGTTATCAATCTTAATGATGCTGTTGCATCAGCTATGAAGAATAACCCTTTGGTTAAAGTAGGAACACTGGATATAAGTTACCAGCAACAATTAAAAAAAACCATCAAGGACTATGGTAAAACAAATGTCGGTCTCACATTTGGGCAGTACAACAGCCGTATTGCCTACGATAATAATTTCAGTATTAATCAGGGCATACCCAATCCGGCTTACTTCAAAAGCCTCATACGTCTGTCAGAATCCAATATCAAAAGCAGTGAGCTTCAGTTGAAAGTTTATCAAACTGAACTGGCTGCAAATACAAAGACATCTTACTACCAGTTAAGTTTTTGGATAGAGGAAATACGGCTGTTAAAAGAACTGCTGGCTATCTACGAAAATGTATTGAAGGCATCAGCGTTGCGGTATAAAACAGGTGAAACAAATGCACTGGAAAATTACAATGCTGAAAGCAAGGTAAATGAGATAAAGGCACAATTGAGAAATGCGGAAGAGGATTACCGCATTGAATTAAACCGGCTAAAAGTCTTTACTGCTGATTCTTCTGTTACTGCCATTGCCGATACTTTACTTGTTGAAAAGCAGATACAGGTAACTTTTGATACCGCTGCCATTGCTGCCAATCCCACACTTGCCTTTATTAAACAGCAGATTGATATTGCAAGCAGGGAGAAAGCTGTTGAGCAGTCAAGATTAAAACCTGATTTCTCGGTGGGCTATTTCAATCAGTCTTTAGTAGGTTATCAAACCGTAAACGGCGCTGATAAATACTATGGCGTTGGCCACCGTTTCCAGGGTGTTAATTTGGGCATCAGCATTCCCATATTTGCCAGGGCGCAAAAAGAAAAAGTAAAAGCGGCAGAAGTAAACCGTGTACGCCGTGAAGCAGAGCTGACCAATTACCAATACAACCTGCAGGCTGAACTGACAAGGCTGTTTGGCGAATTGCAGAAACAAAGAGTTCAACTCAACTACTATCGCAATACAGCTTTGCCGCAGGCCAATCTCATTATTACGCAGGCGCAAAAAGCTTTTACTGCCGGTGAAATCGGTTATTATGAATTAACACAATCACTCAACAATGCTGTTGTTGTAAAACAGGAATACACCAAACTCTTAAACCAATACAATCAAACCGTCATTGCTATCGAATTTATCGGCGGCATCAATTAATTAAAACGGGTTAAATAATAATATTATGAAACAGAAATTTTTAGGTTCACTTGTTATACTCACTACCGCCATTATATGGCTTTCATCCTGCTCTTCTAAAGGCAATGAAGAATCTGCCCCGGCAGAAGAAACGAAAACTGAAGCGGCGGATATGGTGGATTTGTCGGAAGACCAGTTCAAAACAGTAAACATACAGTACGGCGCTATAGAAGATAAAAACCTCAGTAGCGTTATCAGGGCATCGGGAGTACTGGATGTTCCTCCACAACAACTATTAACTGTTTCTTCTCCCTATGGGGGCACTTTAAAAAGTACGGATTTACTACAGGGTAAACCAGTAGTAAAAGGCGAAGTAATAGCAGTACTTGAAAATCCTGAATTTATCCAGCTTCAGCAGGATTATCTGGATTATAAGAGTCAGCTGGTATATCTGAAAGAAGAATTTGAAAGGCAACAGGAATTAGCAAAGGAAAATGTAAATGCCAAAAAAACATTGCAAAAAGCGAGTAGCGAGTACAACAGTATGATGGCAAGAGTGCAGGGCTTAAAATCAAAGCTGCAACTCATCAATATTAATCCTGATAAGATTAATTCCGGAAACATCTCAGGCAGGGCAAATATTTATGCGCCTATATCAGGCTATGTTACTAAGGTACTGGTGAACATAGGCAAGTTTGTAAACGCTAACCAGGAGCTATTTGAAATTGTAGATACCCGTCACCTTCATGCGGAGCTTATCATTTTTGAAAAAGATGTTCCCAAATTGAAAATAGGCCAGAAAATCCGTTTTGTGTTGAATAATGAAACAAAGGAACGATTTGCAGAAGTGCATTTAATTGGCCGTGAAATCAGTGCTGAAAGAACAGTTCGGGTGCATGGACACCTGTTACAGGAGGATAAAAATTTATTACCGGGTATGTACCTGAAAGGAATAGTAGAAACAGGTGTTGCTACCACGACCGCCTTGCCTGATAAAGCGATTGTGCAATCAGCAGGTAAGTCTTACATTTTTATTGCAGCAGATGAAACAAAAGAAGAAACCAAACCTGCTGATGGTAAAAAGGATGAGGCTACTGAAAAGCATATTCCGTTTAAGAGAATTGAAGTAACAACCGGTGTTTCGGAAAATGGTTATACGGAAGTGATATTACCGGAGGGGTTTAACAGAAATAGCAAGGTTGTAATTAACGGGGCTTATGATTTATTATCAAAGATGAATAATGTGGAGGAAGAAGAATAAAAATTTATATGGGTCGGAGCCCTGCTTTGTTTGTCCCGTTTTAAAATGGAAAACCTTGAGCGGCAGGGTTTCCGTACCCACCCAAACAAGTTTTAAAAGCAAACTAAAATAAATAATATGCAAAAGATATTTTTTTCCCTCGCTATAGTAGTGATAACTATCGGCAGCAGTTGCACAAATGCAGGTGAGAAAGACAAGCAGGAGATAAAGTCAGAAAAACATGATTCAGGCCACAAAGAAAAAACCGATGCCGATACCCTGGGCATGAAAATGGACGGAAACGAATTGGATTCAAAGAAAAAATAATTTTTCAATCTTAAACTTAAAATTATGAAACAGTTATTTGCATTTCTTGTGATGCTGTTGTCAGCATCCATGTTGTTTGCACAGGATGTAATTACCCTGCGCAGCGGCGAAACTATCAATGGTAAAGTAGCCGAAGTAGGCACAACAGAAATCCGTTATTACAAAGCTGATAATGCTGACGGGCCTGTGTATGTAGCCAGTAAATCTGAAGTGGTGCAGATTGTTTATGCCAATGGTACTAAAGATGTTTTTAATACGCAGGCTGCTCCAAATCAAAATGCAGTAAATCAAAATTATTCGAGGCGGTATCGCAGGGGATACAACAGGCCGTTTCTTTACCCTATTATCACACCGCATATTGATTTTGGGCATCATATTAATTTAGGGCATCATGGTTATGGCGGACATCATGGGGGTCATTATGGAGGCCATCACTAATTCTTAGTATCTCTTAAATTCTAATTCAGGAAATTATGAAATGGACAGGAAGAAGAGAAAGTTCAAATGTTGATGACCGCCGTGGTTTATCCGGCGGCAAAATTGCCGCAGGTGGTGGTGTGGTTGGTATTGTTATTTACCTGCTTTATACTTTATTAAGCGGTAATAATGTTGACCCATCGCAGATACAACAGCAACTTTCCGAACAAACAAATCAATCAGCACAACTAACACCTGAAGAACAAAAGGCAGATGATGAAAGGGCATCGTTTGTAAAAGTGGTATTGGCGGAAACAGAAGATGTATGGAATAAAATTTTTGCAGAAAAAAGTCAGCAATATTCAGAACCAACACTGGTATTGTTTCGTGGTGTGGTTGAATCTGCCTGCGGTAATGCCAGTGCAGCATCAGGGCCGTTCTATTGTCCCGGTGATAATAAACTGTATATAGACCTTTCTTTTTACCAGGATTTGCAATACAAACTCAATGCACCAGGCGACTTCCCGATGGCCTATGTAGTGACACATGAAGTAGGGCACCATATACAGAACCTGATGGGCACTGCGGCAAAAGTAAACAGGCTGCGCCAGCAGTTAAGCGAAACTGCATTCAACAAGTATTCAGTAATGATGGAACTGCAGGCAGATTTTTATGCCGGTGTTTGGGCACATCATGCACAAAAGATGAAAGACATTTTGGATGCAGATGATATTGATGAAGCATTGAATGCAGCCAGTGCTATTGGAGATGACAGGTTGCAAAAACAGGCAACCGGGCAGGTAATGCCAGATGCTTTTACGCATGGCACATCTGCACAACGAATGTATTGGTTTAAGAAAGGCTATGAGACAGGCGATATAAAGCAGGGTGATACATTTAATGCCCCTGACCTGCAATAAATCCTGAATGAAGGGTAACGAAAGTGAAGATAAAATTGAAAATTATGTTGCAGATATTGGCTACAACTCAAAAAAATATCATTGCCACCAGGGCTAACGATATTCTGGGAATAAGTGATTACGAAAAAATTCATCCGCTTATTCATAACATTATCAATAATGGCAAAAAAGTGAGGTGGTATTTTGAAATGGACGACTGCTTAATTTCAAACACAGTTGGATTTTGGGAGGATGGAATAATAGAATTAAACTATGGGAAAATGAAATTCACCCATTCGGAAGACATAGAGAAAATTGCCATAGTTGGAGAGATGAAGTGGAGAGACTGGATGCTATCAGTTATGAAGCCTTTTAGTGAGGCAACCATCAGGTATTTTAGTTTGGCCGAAAAGGAACAGGCTATGGAATGGATTATAAATCAGGAAGAACTTGTCTGAAATTATTTGGATTGATAATTCTCATGCCGTTAATAGAATTTATAAATATTGAATGGATTTATTCAAAAAATAAATTGAAAGAGTTTAGAGAGAGTTATACAAGCCTGAATTATCGGAACACAATTTTCTTCTCTCATTCTAATTGCATTAATAAGCATTTCGATGTTTATGCTTTTAAGAAGGAAGATTAAGGTAACGCTGCCAGTGGTTCTGGCAGCGTCTCTTAAACTGTTTTAACTAATCTGGTAAAATACTCAGATTAGGCTTTTGATTATAAAATTATTAAACGCATTTTACGATGGTCATTTCAACTTCAAAATTAAAATATGACTTCCCTGCCGGGTTAGTAGTATTTCTGGTGGCACTCCCTTTATGTTTGGGAATAGCGTTGGCTTCAGGGGCGCCTTTACTATCGGGAATTATTTCCGGCATCATTGGCGGTATAATGGTAGGCCTTTTAAGTGGGTCGCATACCAGTGTGAGCGGACCGGCCGCCGGGCTTGCTGCTGTGGTGCTGGCTTCTATTACGAGGCTGGGCAGTTTTGAATTGTTTTCAGCTGCGCTCATAATAGCAGGCTTGTTACAATTAGGGAGCGGTCTGTTAAAAGCCGGGTTTATTGCCAACTACATTCCCTCAAATGTTATAAAAGGGTTATTAGCAGCCATTGGCATACTACTTATCATAAAACAAATACCGCAGGCTTTTGGTTATGATAATACTCACCAGGATGATTTTGCCTTTGTACAGGCAAATGGGGAAAATACCTTTTCGCATTTGTTCAATACTTTTTTTCATGTTACACCCGGCGTTGCAATTATTAGTTTGGTTTCCATACTTGTGCTGATTTTTTGGAATAAGACACCGCTTCATAAAATTAAATTCTTCCCTGCTTCACTTTTTGTGGTGTTACTGGGCATTGGGTTTAACGAGGCGTTCCGTGTATTTATTCCGGTATTGTATCTGCAACCCGTACACCTTGTAAATATTCCTGCAACAAGTTTTTCTGACCTGTCCTCTTTCTTAAAATTTCCTTCTTTAAGTGCCTTTGGCAATTTCACTGTCTGGTTAACAGCACTTACTATTGCCATAGTGGCCTCGCTGGAAACACTTTTAAACCTGGAAGCCGTTGAAAATTTAGACCCACATAAACGGCAATCATCTCCTAACCGGGAACTGGTGGCGCAAGGTGTTGGCAATATGATAGCCGGCGTTGTTGGCGGTATTCCGGTAACTTCTGTTATTGTTCGCAGTTCTGTTAACATTAATGCAGGTGCACAATCGAAATTGTCTGCCATTATTCATGGTATATTTTTATTGCTGGCTATTTTGTTCTTAAGCCCTTTTATCAATTTAATACCCTTTGCTTCACTGGCTGCTATATTGATTGTTACAGGTTATAAGCTTGCCAAAATATCCATCTTTAAAGAAATGTATGCCAAAGGATGGAACCAGTTGATTCCATTTGTAGTTACAATTATATCCATCATATTTACTGACTTGCTCATCGGCATATTAATTGGTTTAGCCTTCAGCTTATTCTATCTCTTAAAAAGCAATTATAAAAATCCATTTACTATTGAAAAAGAACAATTACATACCGGAGAAACCATACGGATAGAATTACCCAACCAGGTATCGTTTTTAAACAAGGCAAGTATAAAAGATACGCTTTGGTCTGTTCCTGAAAATACAAATGTTATTATTGATGCCAGCTATGCCGATTATATTGACAATGATATTTTGGAAATATTTATTGATTTCAAAAATGTAATTGCGCCTGAAAAAAATATTAAACTTAATATTATTGGCGTTAAAGAAAAATACCGGCTATCAGACCATGTGCAATTTGTAAATGTACTTAACCGGCAGGACCAGGAAAAGCTGACACCACAGCAGATTGTTGAACTACTAAAAAAGGGAAACGAACGGTTCAGGCAAGGCAAGTGGACCGAAAAATATTTTCGCCACCAGGTAAATGCTACTTCATCAGGGCAGTTTCCAATGGCTGTTATTGTAAGTTGTATAGATTCCAGAACATCATCCGAAATTTTATTTGATTCAAATCTTGGTGACATAATCTCCATTCGCATTGCGGGCAATATTATTAATAAAGAAATTATCGGCAGCATAGAACTGGCGGTGAAAAAAATGGGGGTAAAACTGATTGTTGTGAAGGGGCATTCCAACTGCGGCGCCGTGGGAGCAGCCATTCATTCGGTAACTGGCGGTAATATAGATTCAATTACACAAAAAATAAAACCCGCTGTTGATAAAGCCTGTTTAATTGATGTTCAACTGGCATTGGATAATGGAAAGGCTTTTGCTGAAAAAGTAACTCATTTGAATATAGAGAGTTCTATAGCCACAATTCTTGAAAATAGTGATTATTTAAGAGAACAAAAAAGTAAAGGCGATGTAGGTATTGTTGCTGCATATTACGATACCGCTACAGGCGAAGTTATTTTTAATGAGTTAGCCAATACATATGAAACTGCAAATAATTAAAATAGTTGATGATGGATGTAAAATTAGAATTGATAATTGTTGTTAAGCTACTTGCTTCTTTCCTGTTGGGGGCTTTTATCGGTTTAGACAGGGAGAAACACGGCCGTGATGCCGGCATAAGAACCTATGCTGCAGTTTGCATTGGCGCTACTTTATTTACTGCTATTGCGGCGCATCTTGTAAGCGATGTTGCTGCTGCTTCAAGGGTAATAGCCAATATTGTTACGGGTGTGGGCTTTCTTGGGGCTGGTATTATTTATCGCAACAGCAGCGCCGGAACATCGCATGGTTTAACAACAGCAGCCACGGTTTGGTGTACGGCTGCAGTTGGTGTTGCAGTTGGCCTCAATATGTTTATCATAGCCATTGTTGGAGCAATTGCTTTGTATTTTTTGCTTTCATTACATCACCAGCATTGGTATGTAAAATGGAAAAATAAAATGATAAGTAAGCACAACGAAAAAGATAATACTGATTAATTGTTAACTAAAATGTTTCTATATATTTTATGTCATCGTTAAACTCAACTTCAGCCGGGGCAAAGCACAATAAATCTTTGAAGATAGTATTTGCTATCACGGCCACATATTTAGTAATAGAAGTAGTGGTAGGATTTATTTCCAACAGCCTTGCTTTGCTTTCCGATGCGGCGCACATGCTTACTGATGTAGGTGGACAGGCACTTGCCCTGTTTGCTATCTGGATGACATCAAAGCCACGCAATAACCGGAAGACTTATGGTTATTACAGGGTGGAAATTCTTTCGGCGCTTACCAATGCTATTGTATTGATATTTATTTCAGGATTTATTTTGTATGAAGCCTGGCAACGGTTTCAAAACCCTCCTGCTGTAGCAGGCACTTCCATGCTGATTGTTGCATTCTGCGGATTAATAATCAATATTATTGGCATGAAGATTTTAAGCGCCGGTTCCAAAGAAAGTATAAACATTAAAGGTGCCTTCCTGGAAGTGGTAAGTGATATGCTCAGTTCAGTAGGTGTCATTATTGCCGGTATAGTTATCCTTGCTACCGGGTGGTTGTACATAGACCCTATTATGAGTGCCCTGATTGGGCTGTTCATTTTACCCCGAACATTCCGGCTTCTTAAAGAATCTGTTGATATTCTGCTTGAAGCTGTTCCGTCTAATATTGATTACGGCGCTGTAGAGAAATGTATCAGCGAACGGGAAGGCGTAGTTTCCTTGCATGACCTTCACATTTGGACAATCACATCCGGGGTTACCGCATTAAGCGTTCATGTGATTATGCAAAATGACATTCAGCTAACACAGATAAGTGAGTTTGTCCAGAATATTAAGGAGCACCTGGAATCTGAATTTAAAATCGGGCATACAACAATTGAGGTTCATATACAAGATGATAAGTATAAAATGAATATTGTTTAATAGACGAATCGTTACATGTACAGCATTATAACAGGCACCATATTATTAGGCATTACTCATGCACTTATTTCCAACCACTGGTTGCCGTTAGTGGCAATCGCCAGGGCGGAGAAATGGGAAAAGTATGAATTGATGCTGGTGGCTTCCATCACAGCATCTGCACATGTATTGGGCACTGTTATTATTGGTTTTGCATTGGGAATGGTGGGTTCAAAACTGGCGCATCAGTATGAAGGGTATGTGCATGTAATTGCACCGGTACTATTGATAATATTCGGACTAATTTATTTTACTGTAAACCTGCCGCACCACCACCATGCTGCCAACAAGGATGTGCAGCAATATAAAAAATCGAAAACTAAATGGGTGCTAATATTCGCAGCAACCATGTTTCTGTCTCCCTGCCTGGAAGTGGAAAGCCTTTTTCTTGCAGCAGGCGCCTATGGCTGGGATGATATTCTACTGCTGGCCCTGGTATATGCAGCAATCAGCATAACTGGAATTATCACTCTTGTAATGCTTGCATTTAAAGGAGTGCAGATGATGAATTCACAATTTATTGAACACAACGAAAAACGGATTACCGGAATGGTATTAATTATAATTGGTATTGTTACATTTTTCTTACACTAAACATAGTATTATGGCACATAAACATGATGAAACAAAAATTGCAGAGCAGGAAGCCTGCTGTGACCTTGACGAAAAAGTGAATGAAGCCAAAGTGGTTTCGCTGCATAACAAAGATGATGGTCATAATCATGGTGACGAAGAAGGCAACGGCCTTAAACCCTGGTTACCTGCTATTGCAAGTTTTGTTGTTCTAATAGCAGGTCTTTCATTAGACAACTGGATTAAGCCAACACCTACCTGGTTTACAGGCTGGGTACGTCTTACATGGTATATCGTAGCGTATATTCCGGTAGGGTTGCCCGTAGTGATAAAGGGAATAAAGACGGCCATAAAAGGAGATGTATTTACAGAATTCTTTTTAATGAGTGTGGCAACCATCGGCGCATTTTATATTGGTGAATATCCTGAAGGTGTTGCCGTAATGCTTTTCTATGCAGTGGGAGAATTATTTCAGGATGCTGCGGTTAACCGTGCTAAAAGAAGTATCAAAGCCTTGCTGGATGTAAGACCAGACAGCGCCGATGTATTAAGAAACGGTATCTACGTTAACCTCCCGCCTGAAAATGTAAAGGTTGGCGAAACCATTCAGATAAAAGTTGGTGAAAGAGTGCCGCTGGATGGAGAAATGTTAAGCGAAGGAAGCTCATTCAATACTTCAGCATTAACCGGCGAAAGTAAACCTTCCACTTTTACCAAAGGGGAAACAGTACTAGCTGGAATGATTAACCAGGAAAAAGTAGTAGAGTTGAAAGTAACAAAACTATTTAATGATTCTTCGCTTGCAAGAATACTGACACTTGTACAGGATGCAACTACCAGGAAAGCGAAAACAGAGCAATTCATCCGGAAGTTTGCAAGAATATACACTCCCATTGTTGTATTCCTTGCCATAGGCATCACACTCATCCCCTGGTTATTTGTGGAGAACTATGTGTTCAATACATGGCTGTACAGGGCCTTGATATTTTTGGTAATCAGTTGCCCTTGTGCATTGGTAATTTCCATTCCGTTAGGATATTTTGGAGGTATCGGCGCTGCATCCCGGAGTGGTATTTTATTCAAAGGCTCCAACTACCTGGATTTAATGACAAAAATAAACCAGGTAGTAATGGATAAAACAGGCACACTTACCAAAGCTGTTTTTAAAGTGCAGGAAGTGGAGAGTTATGACATTCCCCAAGAGGAATGGTTGCCGCTTGCCGCCGCACTGGAAGCTAAATCAACTCACCCTGTTGCAAAAGCAGTGGTTGAGTATGCTGGAAACGAATTTGATAAATTACGGGTAGATAAGTTGGAAGAAATTAGTGGTCATGGTTTGAAAGGGGATGTAAATGGCAAAGAAGTACTTGCCGGAAATGTGAAATTAATGGACATGATGAAAGTGCCGGTAAATGATGGGCTAAGAAAAATAGTGGATACAATCGTTATTGTTGCCATTGACAGAAAACTTGCTGGCTATTTAACTATAGCCGATGAAATAAAAGAAGACAGTAAACAGGCTGTTGATGCCTTGCATAAGCTGAATGTAAAAACAACCATACTCAGTGGCGATAAACAGGCCGTGGTAGATAATGTTGCCAAACACCTGGGCATTGACAATGCTTACGGTGATTTATTACCTGAAAATAAAGTACAAAAGGTAGAAGCTATAAAGAAGGACAAAAAAAATGTGGTTGCTTTTGTTGGCGACGGTATTAATGATGCACCCGTACTTGCTTTGAGTGATGTGGGAATAGCTATGGGTGGTTTAGGCAGTGATGCTGCCATTGAAACCGCAGATGTGATTATACAAACTGACCATCCTTCAAAAATAGCCACCGCTATACAAATTGGTAAAGCCACCACAAAAATTGTATGGCAAAATATCGGATTAGCGTTTAGTGTGAAATTAATTGTATTGATTCTTGGCGCCGGGGGCCTGGCCACCATGTGGGAAGCTGTATTTGCTGATGTGGGAGTGGCAATGCTGGCAATATTGAATGCAGTACGAATTCAAAGAATGAAATTTTAAATCTCTCATATGCTCAGTAAGCAGTTGAAAATATTTTTTACAGCAACACTTCTGATAATTTCGTTTCCGCTTTTTGCCCAAAAAGAACGGGTAAGGGGAATTTACAAAACCTGTGATGACTTTGTAAAAGGGAATCTTTCCTTTGATAATAATTGCAACATTAGGAATATAAGAATCAGGCTGAATGATTTTTTTTCAAAGAAGTATATTACAGTTAAGAAAGGCGACAGCAGTCTAAAGCTTTTGAAAAATGACATTTTCGGGTATATAAATTGCAGAAATGAAGTTTTTCGTTTTAAAGGAAAGATTGAACTTTTTTTACTAAATGCCGGAGAACAGATTCTTATCTACAAACATATTGTTTCTAAACCACCAACGGGCAGAACTAATGTGACGAATTATTATTTCAGTTTGGGCGTTAATTCCCCGGTTCAAAAACTTACAATTCGCAATTTGAAAAATATTTTTCCTGCTAACTCAATCTTCAAAAACTTTATTGATAAAAATTTCAGGTACAATACCGACTTAGCTGAATTTGACAAAGTTAATAAGATGTATAAGGTCAACTTGCTTTTAAGTGAAAGCTTGAAGTAAAATATCTCAGGAGAAAGTATAGCTTACGGGAATTCGTATTGAGTAAAATTAAAAAGAATTGATGAAGAGTTTTACAATTATAAATCCCTTGTGTTGCCCAGTAAACTTTTGCATACATAAAATTGCAAACTGAAAAAAATAGGGACTATGTTAGCCTGTAATGTTACTATTCATGAGAAAGAATATGCGGCATTCTAACCCTTTATAAATGAATTACCTGGTATAAAAGAGGCTCAAATTGCAATTATATGAAAACTTCTCAAAATTGATTAACTTGCACTTCGAATGAAAATATTAGCATCAATAATGGCTTTTGTAGTGTTGTTCCTTTCAGTGCAACCAGCTTTGGCATTGTTGAAGCAAAAACAATCAACTGAATGTTGTGGCGGAGGTTGCCACAAAACTACAGATGAACAGAAACCATCTGGTGACAATAATTCCCCGAGCAATAATTGCAATCCTTTTCAATCATGTGCAAGTAATATTTGCAGCTTCACGGTAACATCTTCTTTTTTCAGTATTAAGGCACCTCACTTTTATTCAAATAACTTTACTCCATTTTCCGAAAACTTCTACTCGCAATTCGCTCCTGACTTTTGGCAACCGCCTAAGATAGCTTAATGAATTTTCTTATCTGGTATTATATTTTTTGCTTTGATATATTTTATTAAGGCAGTTTCGCTATTCATTAATGCTAAAATAATTTCAATGAAATCAAAATATTTCAGTGTATCGGTATTGCTGTTGGCAGTGTCGTTCACAATTGCACAGGTTAGTTGTGCCCAAACCCTTAACACACAATCAAAAACTTCAAATCCTAACGATACAACTGTTACTGTAAAAGTATCAGGCATTACCTGCTCCGGCGATTTAAAAATGATTGCCGACAATATAGAAAAAATGAAAGGCGTAAGCAGTTGTAAGCAAGTCGGCAAAATGTCCACATCCACAAGCTTTGAGATAAAGTATGATACCGAAAAAATATCTTATGCCGAAGTGGTAAAAGCTATTGAAGGTACGGCAAGCTGCGACCACCCTGACCAGCGGCCATATAAAGTAAAAACAAAAAACTAAAGCAATTAACAACTGGTATTGGTACAGGTATTTAACACCTGTGCCAATACTTAAACTCAAACAAATGAAAAAACTATTCATTTGCTTGTGCTTGTTAATGTTTTTCTCATTTCCTATGCACAAGCTGACACACTGCCGCATGTACTTATTAAAAAGATTAATGGTACTAAGCTGTATGCTTCTGAACTACCAAACAAAAACAAGCCTGTTTTAATTGCTTTCTGGGCTACCTGGTGCAAATTCTGCATAGCAGAACTTTCTGCGATTTCATCTGAGTACAAATCATTGCAAGATTCAACCGGTGTTAAACTGGTTGCTATTTCTACTGATGCAGGGGTAACAGAAGAATACATTAAAAAATTTGCTGAACGCCGCAACTGGCCTTTTGAAATCTATTGGGATTATAAAAAGTCTCTAAAAAATTCTATGGGTGTACAGGAAATTCCTCACCTGATGTTAGTTGATGCAGGTGGCAGAATCATTTGGCAGAAAATCGGGTTCAACCCTGGCGATGAAACAATAATTTTCGCAAAGCTCAGTGAGCTTTTGCTAACTCAAAAAATCATTAAATAATGAGAACAATATTTCTATTAATTATATCAGCTTTTATGCTGCATCAAACAGCAGAAGCCCAATCAATAAAGGGAAAAGTTAAAAACTCAAATAATGAGCCACTTACAGGTGCAAGTGTTCATTGGCTTCACTCTGCTATTGGTACCAGTACAGATAGCGCCGGACAATTTGAAATCCAACTTCCGAAAGAATCAATTAAAAAGTTAGTTATCAGTTTTGTGGGCTATCAATCAGATACTCTTACTATCACTAATGAAAATGCAATTGAAGTAAAGCTTACAGGAACCAAAGAGTTAGGTGAAGTGGTAGTAAAAGGGAAACGCCCCGGTATTTATATTTCAGAAATCAATCCTGTAAAAACAGAGGTAATAACGCAGGTTGAATTAAAGAAAGCTGCCTGTTGTGATTTAGCAGGTTGCTTTGAAACACAAGCCTCAGTTCAGCCACAAACTACCAATGTAATTACAAACTCTAAAGAATTAAGGATACTTGGTTTATCGGGTGTTTACAACCAGGTATTAATTGACGGGATGCCTTTAATACAGGGTCTTTCATATACCTATGGCATTAGCAGCATTCCAGGCACACTGGTTGACAATATTTATATTTCTAAAGGGGCAAATTCGGTAATTCAAGGTTTTGAAAGCATCAGTGGTCAGATAAGCGTAGAAACCAAAGAGCCTGACAGAACGGCTAAACTCTTACTCAATGTTTATGCAAACAACTTTATGGAAAAACACCTGAATGCAAACTATCTTTTTAAATATAAAAAATGGAGTAGCCTTGCAGCATTTCATACAGTGCAGCCTGCAAAAAGAGTTGACAGGGATAATGATAAGTTTATGGACCTCCCTTTACTTACCCGGTACATGATTTTTAATAAATGGAAATATGGTAACGACAGGGATTGGGGCTGGAGTTCAAGGATTGGTATCCGTTATTTGAATGAACAAAGAATTGGCGGCCAAACAAACTTTAATATCAAGACTGATAAAGGCACAACAAATTCTTACGGCCAAACTGCAAATATTCAGCAACCGGAGCTATGGACAAAAACCAGTTATCGTTTCAACGACAAAAATAAAATTACATTTATTGGCTCATCATTTTATCAAAACCAGCACTCATTTTTTGGTACTACAAAATACACTGCCAATCAAACAAATGTTTATGCAAACCTGCAGTACGAATTACTGTACAAAGAAAAGCACACGATGAAAACAGGTATAAGTTACAGGCATCTTTCTTTGAATGAGGATATTTTTTTTACAGCAAATCCATTAAACAGAACCTTTGCAGGTAAGTATAAAAGAACTGAAAATATCCCTGGCATTTTTGCAGAAAACATATTTAACTGGAAGGGTGATAAGTTGGTTTGGATTACCGGCATCCGTGCAGATTTTCATAATCAGTTCGGCACTTATATTACCCCAAGAACTTTGCTTAAATATGAAACAAAAGAAGGTTCAACCTTCAGGGCATCCGTAGGTACCGGATGGAGAACCGTAAATCTGTTTAGTGAAAACATCGGCTTGCTGGTTAGCTCAAGAGATATAGTTTTTACAGAACAATTACGACCGGAAAGAGCCTTAAATTTTGGTGCAAATTTTACTCAGAAGTTTGATGGTAAAAATATTGAAGGATATATCAGCATTGATTATTACCGAACCCAATTTCAAAATCAGATTTTTCCTGATTATGATGCCAACCCATCTAAAGCAATCATTTCTAATTTTACTGGTAAATCAATTTCTGATGGTCTCCAGGTTGAAGCGTATTCAAAGTTTTTCAGTCGTTTTGAAGCCAAAGCTGCTTATGTGTATTTAGATGTATATCGTAAAGTAAATGGAAAAAAAATTAATCTTCCGTTTAATCCTGCACATAAAATTCTCTCAACCCTTTCTTATAAACCATTAACAAATAAATGGCATTTAGATGTAAACATACATTGGTATGGTGTACAGCAATTGCCCAATACATCAGCTAATCCAGCGGAGTATCAACGGCCCCAAAAATCAAAATCGTTTACACTTGTTAATGCACAGTTCACCAAAACATGGAAGCAGTTTGAAATATATGCAGGCTGTGAAAACATTTTTGATTTCCGGCAGCAACAGCCAATCATAAGCTGGCAATATCCTTTCAGTGCTTATTTTGATATATCGTCAGTTTGGGGACCAACAAGAGGTAGAGAGATTTATATAGGTGCAAGATTTAGTATAAAATAAGAGTTCAATTTTACTCACTGGAATTGATATGTAAAAGTGTTTAGGCAATGTTCACCAATATACTATTGGCAACTTTGTAACTTATAACAATTTCTTTTTCAGGTTTTATCTGGAGAGTATAGGTCTGGTCAAATTCTTCAATGGCTTTTACTTTTACAGTGTTACCCAACGAGATGCCTGCTTTATCCAGGTAATTCAAAAATGCTGGTGTATGGTCTGTAACACCAGTAAACGTACCCTTCTCCTCAATTTTAAGAGTAGATAGCAAGACAGCTTTCGATTTAGGAAGAACCCCATTGGCATCTGGTATTGGGTCACCATGGGGGTCGGCTTTGGGGAAGCCCAGGAACTTATCTAATTTGTTAGTTAGGTCTTCGCTGTGTATATGCTCTAATTGTTCGGCAAGGTCATGCACTTCATCCCATTTATACCCCAATTTGTCAACGAGGAACACTTCCCAAAGCCGATGGTTACGAATAATGCCCACAGCTACTTGTTTACCTTTCTCTGTTAGTTTAAAGCCTTTTGATTTTTGATAGGTTACCAGTTTCTTTCCGGCCATCCTTTTAAGCATATCAGTTACAGATGGGGCATGCACCCCCATTACCTGGGCAAGAGAGGAAGTAGCTACTACTTCACCGTTGGTTTCCTGCAATTTATAAATGGCTTTTAGATAGTTTTCTTCTGTAAATGAATGCACGGGTGTAAAATATTTATATGAAGATAATGAAACAAGTATAAAAATATAATTAGATTAGTCTAATTATTGTATTAAATTCGCCTAATTATTTGCCTTTGCCTGCGTAGAATTATGAATAAACTTAAAGTTATATCAGCATTAATTTTAGTAATTATGGGTATTGTTGCCTGCCAAAAACTGTTGCCCAAAGCCCCGACTGATAATGAGCTATTAGATGGCCCTGTTGAAGGGCTCAGCTATGAGGAGAACAGAAGGTTCCTGGCGGGTGATGTGGCCTTTAATGACGAAGTATTCACTTCTCAGAAGGGTTTAGGCTCCATCTTCGTGGCTACCAGTTGCGGTAGTTGCCATGCTGGTGATGGTAAGGGGCATCCTTTTACTACTCTTACGAGGTTTGGGCAGACTGACAGTACAGGTAACCAATTCCTGCATTTGGGTGGCCCGCAATTACAAAACAGAGCATTGCCCGGTTATACACCGGAACAAATACCTGCAGGTGCCACGTTTTCAAAGTTTACACCGCCTGCCAACACCGGTTTAGGGTTTCTTGAATTGGTCTCCGATGCAAATATATTGTCAATAGCTGACCCCAATGATACAAATGGAGATGGTATTAGCGGTGTGCCGAATTATGAGTACCTGCCTTCTTTTATAACCCCGTTTTCGAATGCTATTCCAAGAAATAGTAAATACATTCACCGCTTTGGCAAAAAAGCGGCGGCTTATAATCTGTTGCACCAAACAGTAAATGCCTACAACCAGGACATTGGCATTACTTCAACATTTCAACCAAAAGATGTTTACTCTGGATTGAATATAGACCCCGAAGTTTCTGATGTAACGGTGCATAATGTTGTCTTCTACCTGCAAACATTGAAAGCTCCCATTCAAAGAAATCAAAATGATGCAACCGTTGTTCAGGGCAAAAATGTTTTCATGCAAGCCGGTTGCGAAAGCTGCCATAAGCAAACATTACAAACCGGTTTCTCAAACATAGCTCCATTATCCAACAAAACATTTCATCCTTATACCGATTTGCTATTGCATGATATGGGGCCGGGCTTAGATGATGGCTATACAGAAGGCAGCGCTACAAAATCTGAATGGAGAACGCCGCCACTATGGGGTTTGGGTTTATCTCCCAACTCACAAGGCGGCCAGTATTTTTTACTGCACGATGGAAGGGCAAAAAGCATTGAAGAAGCAATACTCTTACATGGCGGCGAAGCCACAACAAGTAAAAATAAATTCAGCCTGCTTTCGTCAGCCGACAAACAAGCCTTGCTTAAATTTTTAGAATCACTGTAAATACAATGGACAGAAAAGATTTTATAAAAAGCTGTGGCTTTGCCTGCTTAGGCGGTGCAGCTATTACTACCTTGTTGCAAAGCTGTAGTGCTGCAAAAATAATAGGTGGCAAAATTGCTGGCGATGATTTAATTGTACCACTAACCGACTTTGAAACAAAAGCAGGCAATGAAAAGCATTATAAAAAATATGTGGTAGTACAGAATGATATTCTGCAATACCCTATCTGCGTCTATCGTATCAATGAAAATGAATACACCGCCCTCTGGATGCAATGCACACACCAGGGTGCAGAGTTGCAGGTGTTTGGCGATAAACTACAGTGCCCGGCACACGGCAGTGAGTTTACCAACAGTGGCACAGTACAAGGCGGGCCGGCAGATAGAAAACTAAGGACATTTCCTGTAACCATTGAAGCCAATAAATTAAAAATTTCATTGAAAGCGATATGATAAAATTTTTCTCCTTCATAACAGCTTTACTTTTTTCTTTGTGTGCCGCTGCACAGATAGACCCAGCTTTATTAAAGCGAATCCCCAAAGATACTATAAAGCCAACCTTGAATATGGATGCTGTTTATAACCGCCCCTTTGTGACTGTTGGTAAACTGCCGGTATCAGTAGGCGGCTATATGGAAGCCAACTGGCAACAACTGGCAACAGATGGTATTTCAGAAGGCCACCAGTTTCAATTTAGGCGAATGACCTTATTTGTTTCATCAACAATCGGCAAGCGGTTAAAATTTTTAAGCGAAATAGAATTTGAAGACGGCGCAAAAGAAATATCAATAGAGTTTGCAGCATTAGATATTGAACTGCACCCATTGATAAACTTGCGGGGCGGTATAATACTAAACCCCATTGGGGCATTTAATCAAAATCATGATGGCCCCAAGTGGGAATTTACTGACCGGCCAATAGCCGCTACACAAATGTTGCCCGCCACCTGGAGCAACGCAGGCTTTGGCGTATATGGCAAGCATTATAACAAAGACTGGATGTTTGGTTATGAAGCCTATCTGTCCGGTAACTTTGACAATACCATCATTGATAATGCAGAAAACAAAACCTTTTTGCCAGCCGCTAAAAATAATAAAGAAAGGTTTGAAGAAATGAATAGCGGCTTGCCATTACTAACAACAAAGGTTGCTGTAAGAAATAATAAAATTGGTGAACTGGGTATATCATATATGGGTGGAGTGTATAATAAATTTCAGGATGATGGATTGCAATTAGATGATAAACGCAGAGTGGATGTTTTTGCAATTGATTTTAATACCACATTATCTAAACTAAACACTTTTATTACTGCTGAGTGGGCATGGATAAAAGTAAATGTGCCATCTACCTTTACACAACAGTACGGCAACAAGCAACAAGGGGGTTTTGTAGATATTGTGCAGCCATTGATAAAGAAAAAAATGCCGGGCTGGCCAAATGCTACGCTTAACCTTGCCTGTCGTTTTGAATATGTGGATTGGAACAAAGGAACATTTACCAGCACCGGCGGCAATATTGCAGATGATTTGTGGAGCATCCTGCCTGCCATAAGTTTTCGTCCCACTGCACAAACGGTTTTACGATTTAATTACCGTCACCAAAGCCAGAGAGATTTACTCGGCAACCCACCGGCAAAAACGGGGGGATTTAGTTTTGGGATTTCAACTTACTTTTAAATTTGAGCTTTCTTTTTATTTAAGCATTTGCTTAAATAGTTATTTCCACTATCTTTGCCTTATGAAAAACAATACTTGCATCAGACTATTTGCAGACCAGGAGCAAATAATGAATTGTAAAAGCAAGTTGAGGATTGCACAAAAGTCTTTTGCAAGCCTGTCTAATATATTGGCTTTAGCTGGTAATGAAGTAAGGCTGAAGATTATCTATTTGCTCGAAGAAGAAAAAGAATTATGTCCATGCGACCTTGCAGATATTCTGGGCATGAGTATTCCAGCAGTATCACAACATCTAAGAAAATTGAAGGATGGAAGTATTGTTGAAACCTGGAAAGAAGGGCAAACAATTTATTATTCTCTTTCACAGGAAAATCTAAAGATTTTAAAGCCGTTCTTCAAACATATTAATATAGAAACTCAAAAACTGGAAACAGTATGATAAGTATAAAATCATCAGGCACATTTACCGGCGCAGGTGTTCTTTCCGCTATCGCAGCTTCGCTTTGTTGTATCGCCCCTGTTATTGCATTGCTTGCCGGTGGCAGCAGTATTGCCGCTAGCTTTTCATGGATAGAACCAGCAAGACCTTATTTGATAGGATTATCAGTTGCCGTATTAGCCTTTGCATGGTATCTTAAACTAAAAACTGCTAAAGTAAATGATATAGATTGTAATTGCGAAACAACTAAGAAGATTTCATTCTTTCAATCCAAAACTTTTTTGGGAATAGTAACTGTATTCGCTATACTAATAATGACTTTCCCGCTGTATGCAAAAGTGTTTTATCCAAAACCAAAAGTACAATCAGCATTTGCTGTAGTTGATAATAAACAACAGGTAAAGTTCACTATACAAGGCATGACCTGCGAGGCATGTGAGGTACATGTAAATAATGAACTGTCTAAAGTAAATGGAGTATTAGCTTATAAAACTTCTTATGCCACCCGGAGCAGTTTAGTCACTTTTGATAAATCAAAAGTTAGTGAAAAGATAATAGAAGTAGCAATTTATAAAACAGGATACAAAGTAAAAAGCTATGAACTGATAAATAGTAGCATTTTTTCTGAAACAGGAATCAATAATACTTGCAGTGATTCGTCATCTTGCTGCGACAAAAAATAAATTTAATGGAGAAATCAACTATACTACAGTCAACAATTACTTGTCCGCAATGCGGCTTTCAAAAAGAAGAAATAATGCCAACAGATGCTTGCCAATACTTTTACAAGTGTACAAACTGCGAAACTGTACTAAAGCCAAAGCAGGGTGATTGTTGTGTATTTTGTAGCTATGGCACTGTTGCTTGCCCACCTATACAAATGAATAAATCTTGTTGTTCATAGTCTTGTTAAAATAGTTTCTTACTTATTTTAAAATTTCGGCCTTAATCATAATAGCAGAACTTTCAAATTCTAAACTCAAAAGTTTCAGAGGAATTTTATCCGGACAATACTTAGTTGTTTCAATTAAGTAAATAACTCTAAGGTTGGTAAGCGGCTTCAGCCATATCAAATATTCCCGAAGATGCTCAGCAATTTGCTTAACTGTTGTATTGGGCTTCTCTTTTATTACCAGTATTAATACACCATTCTTTTCATTGGTTAAATACTTTGATGCTTTCAGCATTGCACCTAAATATCCTTTTCGGCTAGTGCCTGTATCACATTCCATAATGATGTACTCATTCCTCTTTTGCAGAACAGTGTCGGGCTTATATCCTTTAGTGAGCTGCCCACCTGAATTGAGAATTGCATAACCTTCGGCACTGTGCGAAAGATTCTTAAATAATTTGTCTTTCATTGCATCGCTATAAAAAGTAAATTTTATGCATTTTAAAAGTCAATTCTAAAAGCTATTTCAAGTGTGTCAAAATGGAATTCAAAATCAGGTTTGCTCTTGCCTCAGCAAAGTCTTCAAATTTATCTTCCGTCCATAGCGTTTCATCAGCAGGAATTAAATGCCGTTTTACAAAGGCAGCTTTATCATTTACATGATTATTAATCCAATCCCCGAACGGACTTGCATTTTTTAATCCCCGGTTAGTGCTGAAATCTATCAGTTGAAAGTTTTTGATGCTGTTGATTTTTGATGATTCAACTTTTAATGACTCTAATATTGATTTAGGCATGATGTGGTCAATATCATTTATCCTGATAGTCTGTCCCCTGTCGTACATAAGATAATAAACAAATGAATTTTCTAATTCATCGAGATTATATATAGTATATGTTCTCGTAAATGTTATTGGGTGGTCAGTATAAACCTGAAACAATTCATCGGTGGGAAAATCTTTGTTTTTATAGTGCTGCATCTTATCCAATAGTTTACGGATGCCAGTTTTGTAGGGTATCCAGCCTGCACCTTTACTTTTGAAAACTCCGTTTATAAGTGAATGATAAATCCACCTTTCCATTTTGGGATGCTCCGTGTTTTTAGCATCAAAATTTGCAAAGAATTTTTCCAATTCCACAACGCTTATCGGCTTATGAAAAAGATGATAGGCGATAAAAAACAACGGAATAAAGGAACGGTTACCATCTTTATAGTAATAATATAATTTTGAATTAATGAGAAAATCTTTAAGACATTTCAGAGTTACTTTAATCCTTTCTCTGTTTTTTATAGCGAATTGTGCATCGGCTGCTTCAATCGCAGCCATCTCCTTTTTGTGATTGTCCTGCAACAGAAATATTAACTTGATAAGGTTGTCCTGTGTTAATCCTATTTCTTCATAGCTCTTTAATGTTTCTTCCAAAAAGCCTTCCATTTCCCATTCAAAACCTTTGAGCACAGATGCTACCAAATCAAAAGAAGAAAGCTTGGTGCCACCATCATTTAATCTTCTGAAAAGTTCCACTATTCTTTGCTTATTGGTTATTTCATCAAATGATTTATTTACCGATACTTTTGAAATGCCAAGACAATCTGCTGTTAATGTATTCTTGTAAAAAGCCTTTATATTTTTTTCAGCATGTCTTATCTGAATGGTATCCTGAATATTTAGTGCCTTAATTATTTCCTCGGCCACCTGGTCTTCATCGTTGGTATCTTTTAGTCTTTTAAGTAATGAACTGGCGAGATACCAGTTGTGTTCAGGTATTGTTCTATCCTCATTTCCCTTTGATTGCCTGGGCAGTTTACTCTCTTCTTTCTCAAACTTAAATTCAAATTCCGTATTATAATCGCTGTACAAATCAAAGTACAAAACCTTACCATTGAAACTTCCTTTCAATCCGATATAGAAAGATTGCAATCGCTGCTGCCCATCAATAACGAAATGCTGTAATTGAGTTAGAGAATCCACTTGCCTTGAATTAATAATGCCACCATCTTTTGTAAAAGAACGGTAATTAAACAACGGCTTGCTTCCTTTTTCTTCCTCAATTACCATTATACCCCCAAAGGAATCTCCTTTCAAGAGTGTATCAAACAGTAATTCCATTTTTTCCTCATCCCAAACCAGTCGCCTTTGAATTACGGGGAGAACAAATTTATCTTCTTCGATTTCATTTATTACGTCCGATATTTTATAAGATTTCCATATAGCCATAAACAGTTAGTTAGTGAACTGCTAATTTAGACTGATTTTCTTAATTATCGGGGAGACCCGGCACAGTCCTTCTGCCTTTCCAACAATTATCCTTTAATATAACAGATGGCAGAACCACTGTGCCGGACAATAAAATCTGGAATTGAGTTTGGCTATCGGCAGATTTACATTACCTGTCCTGCCAAACACAATTCCAGACAATCAAGGATGCAATGTAAATTTGTGTTCTAAATTTGAATGCTATATGTTGATTTTTGCTTACGGCTCTAATATGAATCTGAACAGACTTTCACAAAGAGTTCCTTCAGCAAAGAAGGTTTCCAACGCATTTCTTCCGGGATATAAATTAGTGTGCAATAAGGTTAGTAAAAAAGACGGGTCTGCGAAAGCGAATATTATTAAGACTGATAATCTTGCCGATTTGGTTTGGGGAGTGTTGTTTACCATTGATAGTAATGAAAAATCGCAGCTTGATAAAGCAGAAGGTTTAGGTATGGGTTATCATGAGGACAATTTGACTTTTTTTTATGACGCCGGCAATGCTTACACTGCCCAGGTTTATATTGCCGATAGTAAATCCATAGATAACACTTTGCTTCCCTATGACTGGTATAAAGAGTTTATAGTAACCGGTGCCATCCAGAATAAATTACCTGAAGGATATATTTCACAGCTACAAGCTATTGCCTGCATTTGTGACCCTGATGAAGAAAGAAGAACGAAAAACTATTGTATTATTTCAGGTAAGTAATATTTTTTGTTTACCAGCTTATAATTCTTTGTTCATCTTCTGTTGCGACGCTCCGTTCATCGTTCTGTTCTTCTATCAGCAAAGACCCGGTGCAGTACACCCGTCTTATTTCTTTTCCGCCTCCGGCAAATAAGCCGTGAGAACTGCACCGGATAAAAATATTGGGAATTGAGATTGCTTCATTCTTCAGCAAACACAATTCCAGACACTCAAATCACATAGCCTTTTCAACTTTCATTTCTTTTCCCTTCTCTCAAAGACACAACAAACAGTTATAACCTGTTTTGTAAGAAAATGGGCAAAAGCGAAAGCGAAGCTATGCGGCTACGACAATGACTTATCAAAGTGCAAAAAGACTACGGCATAAACAAGAATATACCACACTACTTAAGATTTTATTTATTCCGTTTCCTTTTTGCTTCCATGCAGCCGCCTTATTATAATGCTTTCTTTTTTTCCATTTTTTCTTTTACAAAACATTTTTTTTCATCAGCAGAACACAATTAAACAATCATTTTTTAAACATTTAAAATTTCATGTTATGGAAATCATCGGCAGAATTACCGCAGATGCGACAGTGAACGAAACAAAAGCAGGGAAAAAGGTGGTGAACTTTTCTATTGCTATTAATGACACTTACAAAACAAAAGACAGCAGCGAAGTACAGAAGATTGTAACCTATGTAAACTGTGCTTACTGGATTAACCCCGGTATTGCAAAGTATTTAATTAAGGGTGGTTTGGTTGAATGTGCAGGCAGGATTGGTGTAAATGCTTACACCAGCAAAGACGGCGAAGTAAAAGCCAGCCTTACATTTCATGTAAACAGTATTAAGCTGCATGGAAAGCCAAATGGCGGCAGC
The DNA here is from genome assembly GCA_902168225.1 of uncultured Flavihumibacter sp. GTDB lineage: Bacteria > Bacteroidota > Bacteroidia > Chitinophagales > Chitinophagaceae > Sediminibacterium. Next base: position 63,939 of record CABHOW010000167.1, read on the forward strand.
AGTACACCTGCGCCGGTTGTGCCAATGAACACAGCACCAGCCGCAGCACTTTCACAAGTTGCAGACGATTTACCATTTTAATCAATCAGGCATCCTGTCAAATGGCAGGATGCTTTTCATTTTTTAATCAAACAAAAATTTACAACTATGGCACACAATATTAATTTTAATGAGCAGACAGGTAAACACAGTTTCTTTTCAGTAAAAGAAAAAGCATGGCACGGTTTGGGGCAGATTGTACAGGACTATCCCAACAGCAAAGAAGCATTGCAATTTGCAGGACTTGATTTTGAAGTGGTGAAAAGACCTAATACACATAAATTGGATGATGGCACAGAAATCATTTCTACAAGTTCATTCTATACTTACCGTCCTGATGCAGGTGCAATTTTAGGCGACCGCTTAGGCAAGGATTATGAAGTGGTACAGAATGCAGATGCGTTCAGTTTTTTTGACGCCATTGTTGAAGGTGATGGCATACAATACGAAACTGCAGGTGCATTGGGCAAGGGTGAAAAGATATTTATTACTGCAAAACTTCCAGGCTACATTAAAGTAGGTAACGACGATATGATTGAAAAGTATTTATTCCTTACTACTTCACATGATGGATTTGGCAGCATCATGGCAGCGTTTACACCTGTAAGGATAGTTTGTAACAATACTCTTAATGCCGCTTTGAGAAACTGTACAAACGCCATTAAAATCCGTCACACTGCCAATGTAAAAGAAAGGCTGGAGCAGGCACACAAAGTAATGGGAATATCAAACCAGCTTTCAATACAATTAGAAGGAATTTTTAATCAGTGGGCAAAGGTTCGTATCACCGATAAAGAAGTACAGAAACTGATCCAACTTGCAATGGTTCCCAACAAAGAAGTATTGCAAAACATTGAAAAAGGTGAACTGGATGAGCTAAGCACCTGCTTTAAAAATATGTGTGATGATGTATATGAATATCAAATGAGCAGCCCTTCACAATTTTTGGAAACAACAAAGGGAACCGTGTTTGGTGCATACAATGCCATTACTGGTTATTTTCAGAATGTAAGGAATTACAAAGATGATGAAGCAAAAATGAAATCGTTATTGTATGGCGGTACGGCACAATTAAGAACGCAAAAGGCTTTTCAGCTTTGTGAGAGTTTTGTAAGAGCAGAGTTTGCAGGTAACTGGAGTTAATTATTAGACAAGGGGCATTGCAAAATGCCCCTTAAACTTCTAAAAAAGCTGCCCCGCAACATTGAAGCAGAGCTTATAAAATGGCGGGGCAGCTTGTTTTTTTTGTTGGATTATACTAAAGTATATTTACAGGGCTTAATAGTGTATGCAAAAACTCTTTCAATATTTTAGAAAATTCAACCCCCTTTCAAAAGAAGCGGAGAATGCAATTGCTGAAATATGCAGTATTGTAACTATCAAAAGAAATAAAGACCTGCAACCAATAGGCCACACATGTAAAACAATTTATTTCATAAATAAGGGAGTGGCAAGAATTTATTATTTCAAAGACGGTATAGATATAACAGAGAGTTTTTCTTTTGAAAATAGTATCATTGCAAGGGTGGAAAGTCTATTTACCGGCAAGCCAAGCCGCAAAGCAATACAAATACTGGAAGACGCTGAAGTGGTTGCCATCAATGCCAATCAACTATTTAAACTTTACGATACTTTTCCGGAGATTGAAAGATTGTTTCGAAAAATATTTGAAGTTGCTTATGTAGAAACGGTGAACCGTATTGAAGGTATGCAATTTCACTCCGCAGAAGAAAGATACAATGCCCTGTTGAACGAAGCCCCTAACGTATTAATGAGAGTTCCGCTAAAGTACGTCGCCTCTTATCTCGGAATCACACAGGTAAGCCTTAGCCGCATAAGGGCACAGCACTGATTTTTTATCTTATGTTAAAAGAATAGCCATTTGCAGCTCTCACCTTTGTGATACCAAACATCACAAATGGCAGAAGCGAAAAAAATTGCTACCAATACACTTTGCAGTTGGCTGGAAACAGGCCAGCCCGTTTCCATTCTTGATATACGACCATTAGCAGAACGGATGGAATGGTATATACCCGGCAGCATACATTTTGATGCTTACGATAAACTGAAGAAAAACGATACAGATGCATTGAATGGCCTGCATCTTGACAAAGCTATTCCGGTTGTTACTTTTTGTGCAGGCGGCAGAATGAGTTTGGTTGCTTCTAAAATACTGCAAGCACAGGGCTACAATGTTTTTTCATTAGATGCTGGGATGAAAGGATGGAGCCTTGCATGGAATACTGCTGAACTTGCTTTTGATAGCTTTACAATAATACAATTCAGAAGAACAGGTAAAGGCTGTTTATCTTACCTTATAATTTCACAAAATGAAGCAATGATAATAGATGCTTCATTAGATACAGAAGCCTATGAAAAATATTTGTTGTCTGAAAAAACAGTTTTAAAATATGTGGCAGAAACCCACATTCATGCCGACCATCTTTCAAGGTCAAAACAATTAGCAGATAAAAACAAGGTTTCGCTTTTCCTTCCAATGCCCAACAAGGTGAGTTTTACTTTTGAACCAGTAACTGAGGCTGTTGCTTTTCAACTTGGGAATATCTCCATCAAAACAATACAAACTCCCGGCCATACCATAGAAAGCACCAGCTACCTGGTTGATGATAGAGTATTGCTTACAGGGGATACACTATTTATTAACGGAGTTGGCAGGCCAGACCTGAAAGCAAATAATGAAGAAGCAATCCAGAAATCAAAGTTGCTTTATAACTCTTTGCAGAAGTTGTTAACGATGGATGAAAATATAATTGTGCTACCAGCACACACAAACCAACCAGTAGATTTTAATAACAAACCCATTCAAACAACAATTGGCAGCATCAAACAAAATGTTACCATACTGCAACTAAACGAGGAGGAATTTATCAGAACAATTCAACAGCGTATTCCACCAACACCAGCCAACTACTTAGCGATAATAGAAAAAAATATCAGCGGTGATTTCAGTGATATAAATCCGGTTGATTTAGAAGCCGGAGCAAATCGTTGTGCTATTTCATAATGCAACAGAAAGTAAACATACAATTAGGATTAAAAGCAAACTGGAAACAGTTTTGGCTATTGATATTCATCAATGCATTGGTAGGCGGCATGATAGGATTAGAAAGAACATTGTTACCTGAAATAGCAGAAAAGGAGTTTCATCTTACATCTGCCTCAATTATTTTATCCTTCATTATTGTATTTGGTTTATTCAAAGCATTCACCAATTACTTCACCGGAGCTTTAGCAAACCGATTTGGCAGAAAGAAGTTATTGTTAGCTGGTTGGCTAATCGGTATTCCTGTTCCCATTATTTTAATGCTTGCTGATAATTGGAATTGGATAATAGTTGCCAATATTCTTTTAGGCATCAATCAGGGTTTAACATGGAGCAGTACGGTAGTAATGAAAATTGATTTGGTAGGTGAAAAAGAAAGAGGCTTTGCAATGGGTTTAAATGAATTTGCAGGATATGGAATGTTAGGTATTGTGGCATTTGTTACCAGTAATATTGCAGCCAGTTATGGGTTAAGGCCCTATCCGTTTATCATCGGAATTGTATTTGTTATTGCAGGCACACTGTTATCCTGGCTTTTTATAAAAGATACAAGCGGCCATGTAAAAGAGGAAGCAGAACAAAACGGAAGTATTCCACCATTAAAAAATGTATTTGCAGAAACATCATGGCGTAATAAAAATTTAGGCTCTGTAACACAGGCAGGCTTAGTTAACAACCTGAACGATGCAATGATTTGGGGAATAATGCCGGTGCTGCTGGCACAAAGAGGATTCAGCATTGAGCAAATAGGAATAATAACAGCGGTTTACCCGGCAGTGTGGGGATTAGGTCAGTTAGTAACAGGAAAATTAGCAGACATTTATTGCAAAAGAGATTTATTGTTTTGGGGAATGTTATTGCAGGGCATTGCCATCATACTAATTATATTTTCAAGCAGCAGTATTCATTACATTACTATCGCAGTTATTTTGGGAATTGGAACAGCCATTGTTTATCCAACTTTTCTTTCTGCTATTGCGGAAGATACCAACCCACAACAAAGAGCAAAGAGTTTAGGCGTATTCAGATTTTGGAGAGACTTAGGATATGTGGTTGGTGCATTGCTGACTGGAGTATTCACTGACCTTTTTAGTATAAACTTTTCAATAGCAGTTATTGGTATTTTAACGGTTATTTCATCGGTTATTATTATTTACCGGATGCACTGCAAAAAAGCAGGGAAGAGTTTCCTTAAAAGTTTTCAGAATTGATTTACAACATTGATAGTTTTTCTTAATTAATTCCTGCACAAAGTTCTCCTTTTGTCTCCGTGGCGGCAATGAAATTCCGGCATAAAGAAAACTGTTCCTGCATTATTTCAGATACGATTTATTCCGTTGCTTCATTGCCTTAGTCGCCAAAAGGCGGATATGGTTCCATAATTAATTTTTAAAAAATTAAAATGAAATGTTATGGAACAGTTAGCAATGCAATTTCCGGAATGGACAAGAGTAGCTGAAGTGGAATTGATTTATAAAACAACGGTAAAGCCATCCCAACGGCCAAAGATTAACAGCGTTAAAGATTGCTATGAATTATTAAAAGAATTATGGAATGAAAACACCATCGAGATGCAGGAGGAATTTAAAGTACTACTATTAAACAGAGGCAACAAAGTAATTGGTGTTTATGAAGCATCTGCAGGCGGTTTAACAGGTACTGTAGCCGACCCAAGATTGATTCTTGCTGCTGCCATTAAAAGTCTTGCTGTAAGTATTATTCTTTCGCACAATCACCCTTCAGGAAATCTGAAGCCAAGCCGGGCAGATGAAGAATTAACCCAAAAGATAAAATTCGCCGCTGCATACCATGATATAAAAGTGATAGACCACATTATTATTACCAGTGAAGGATATTGCAGTTTTGCTGAGGAAGGGCTTTTATAGCCTCTTTAAAGCATTATGCTTCATTTCTTTAGCCTAAATATCTTATTTTAGAGGTATGACCTTTGAGGAAATACTTGTACAGTTTAAAACAGCAAAACCGCTATTGCTGATGAGGGCAAAAAATGCCCCGTTCATTATTTCCTTTTTTCATAAGGTTTTTGCAGATGCCAATATTACCACCATTACTAATAGTGAATTACGGAGCAAACTGGAAGGCTATATGGAAGAGCTTTCTTATGAAGAAAAGGACGAAGAATTGGAAGCCGGGACTCTATTTGACGATTTTTCTGTACGGGCAGCCCAATACATTGATAAGTGGAGTAATAGTGGCTTTCTTAGTAAGTATCCAAACGATGATGGTGAAGACTTACATGAATTGACTTCCGATACAAGAAAAGTATTAAAATGGTTGGGGGATTTAGAAAAGAGAAGTCATGTAGGAACCAACAGCCGCTTTAAAGACATTTTCTTCAAACTTCAGAAAATGATTGAACAAACCAACGAAGATGCAGAAGCAAGAGTTGAAGAACTGCAAAAGAAAAAATGGGAAATAGAAAATGAAATAAACCTGCTGAAATCCGGAAAGAAACCATCTGTATTTGACGAGACAGAGATTAAAGAACAGTTCTACGACTTAAATAAAATGGCAAGGGAGTTACTCTCAGACTTTAGCGAAGTAGAACAAAACTTTGAACAAATTCGTAAAGACATACAACGAAAGTATAATGAAAAAGATGTAGCCAAGGGTACATTACTGGTATTTGCTCTTGATGCTCTTGACGAAATAGAACAAAAACCACAAGGTAAAAGTTTCAAAGCATTCTGGGAATTTTTAATGGATGAAAGAAGGCAGCAGGAATTTTCACAGCTTACAGAAAGGCTGTATCAATTATTGAATGAACAAGGTATTGACTATAATAACGACAGGTTTTTAAAACACCTGAAACGTTACCTGCATGTATCAGGAAGAAAAGTAATTGACTCCAATCGTAAACTGAGTGAAAAAATAAGCAGGGTACTTTCTGAAAAAAATCTGCTGGAAAGAAGAAGGGCTATGGAGCTTATTGGCGATATACGACAAATGGCATATACACTAATTGAAATGAAAATTAAAGAAGATGATTTTATAGTTATTGAAGATGAGCCATACATTAATCTTTTTGACAGATGGGAACCCGGAGAGGAAAAGGATGATGTTACAGACATACTGTTTCCGGATGGTACGAATGAGGAAGGCGAAGCGGATTTTAAACTTCTTTTTGACCAGTTTACCATTGACAAAAAGAAATTACAGCTACGTATTGACAGGATGCTGGAAAATAAAACCCAGGTTACGCTTAAGGAAATTGTAGATGAGTATGGAGTTGAAAATGGATTAAGCGAAATAGTCGGTTATTTTTCAATAGCCACTTCGGGTTCACATCACTTGATTATTGAAGAAGCAAAAGAGCCGATATTAATCGGCGAAAGAAAAATAAATGTGCCGATGGTAATATATACAAGGCCACAAATAAATTAATATGGAAACAAAAATTCCAAGAGCCCCATTTGCCGCAGTAATCATTAAGCTGTTACAAGGGCCAGTATATGCAGATGACAAAAATATCTGGCGGGAATTGCAAGCCTGGTCATCAGCCATACAGGAGTATTTTGGCAAAATAGGTATGACCCTTGAAATTGCTGACCAGGATGGTTTTGCAAGAATTATACAACCGGAAGCCGGAGAAAATGATGAAACTCCTTTGCCAAGGTTAATGAGAAAACAATCCCTTACTTATGAAGCCACCCTGCTGGCTGTCATTCTCCGGGAAGGGTTGGAAGAATTTGACATCAAAAGTGATGGCACTAAGTTCTACCTCACACAAAAAGAAATTAAAGAGCGGATAGAATTGTTTTATAAGGAGCAGCCCAACAAAAGTAAATTATGGAAAGACCTGTCAAGGCCAATTACCAGTCTACTCAATATTGGAATTTTGAAATTAAACCGTGAGGATGCCGCCAATAAGGATAACAACCAATATGAAATCAAAAGGATTATCAAGGCATTTATAAGTAATGATAAATTGGAGGAAATTAAGAATAAGTTAAGCAACTATGTCAACCCTGTTCAGCAATAATCAGTCAGACAATGGCTACCGGTTAAGATACCTGGAAGTATTTAACTGGGGCACATTTAATGGCAAAGTTTATAAACTACAGCCTGATGGCCGTACGTCCCTGCTTACAGGGGCAAACGGCAGTGGCAAAACAACATTGATTGATGCCCTGCTCACCCTACTTGTGCCAACTCATAAACGCTTTTATAATCAGTCATCCGGAGCCGAATCAAAAAAGGAAAGGGACGAAAACTCCTATTTCTGGGGTTATCATGGAAAAATATTTTCTGAAGCAAATCAAAAAGCAGATACTGAACAACTACGTACCAAAGCAGATAATCCTTATTCGGTTTTGCTTGCCTGCTTTCAAAACTCCGGTACACAACATACCATTTCATTGGTACAAGTACGATGGTTTGGTAATGGCGGGTTGCAAAAGATATTTATAGTTTCCCCTTATCCACTTACTATCACAGAGCACTTTGGCAAAGACCATTTTGATTTTAAAGGTGATTGGAAGAAGAAATTAGTAAAGCAATATGCCAAAACAGAAATTTATAACAGCTTTAAAGAATATGCAGCAAGGTTTAGTGAACTGTTTGGATTAAGAGACAAAGCATTGTCACTTTTTAGCCAAACGGTAGGCATTAAAGTGCTGGGTGATTTAACAAATTTTATTCGCCAGGAAATGCTGGAAGAAGCTGAAGCCGAAGAGCAGTTTAAAAGCCTGCATACTCATTACAGCGATTTATTGATAAGTCATAAAGCTATTCAGAAAGATGAGAAGCAGCTTGAATTACTGGCTCCCGTAATTCAAAACAAACAGAAGCTTGATGATTTACGAATTAAAAAACAAAAGCTGGATTTTGTAGAAGAGCAAATGCCTTTCTTTCTTGGCAAAATAGAATATGAGTTATTGGAGAAAGATGTTGACAGGTTGGTACTGGATATTGAAATAGCACAAAAAGATAAAGAATTTATTTCTACGTCAGTTGATACACTTGATAAAGAAAAAGAACAGTTGATTACGCAAAGGGCTGCATTAAATATTGACAGTCAAATTTCTCTCCTAAATAAGGATATTGATACAGAGACAGACAAAAGAAATAGAAAAAGTGCAGAAAGTAGCCGTTACACTGGTTATTGCGAACAGTTAAAATTGGATACTCAAATTGATGAGTCAGTCTTTTGGGTTAATTATGGAAAAATTCAGGAACTAAATACATCTGTTCCGGCGGAAATAGAAAAACTTTCAGAAAAGAAAGTACGATTGAATATTGAACAAGAAAGTAAAGAGATTAAAATAGAAAATTTGCAGCAACAGATTACTTCGCTGTTGGCAAGAAAAAATCGCATACCAGACGACCTGATTAATGCAAGAAAACGACTTATAAACATACTCGAAACCACTGAAGAGGAACTTCCATTTGTAGGCGAATTAATTAAAGTAAAAATAACAGAACAGCTTTGGGAAGATTCAATTGAAAAATTGTTGCACAATTTCTCCATGCAACTGTTGGTTCCTGAAAAATTCAGTAAAGCAGCAAACCAATTCATTTATAATAATGATATGCAGACAAAACTGGTATATCAAAAAATGGAACAAAGACCATCTAATAGTATTGTTCGCTGGCCTGCAGATGATGATGCCCTGGCAAATAAATTGGAACTAAAAGAATCAGCCCATACCAAATGGCTTGAAACTACCCTGCTTGACAGGTTCAATTATTACTGTACAGATGATTTGGAAGTTTTCTATGGTTCGCCAAAAGCCATTACTTCTAATGGGCTGATGAGAAACGTAAACCGGCACGAAAAAGATGACCGACCGGGACGATGGAACAAATCAAAATACAGGCTTGGTTGGGATAATAAAGCAACCATCCAATATCTTCAGCAACAGAAGTATAATGAAGAAAAGTTACATACTAAACTGTCTGACGAAATTAAAGAACTAACACCCCATATTGTTGCTGTGCAGGCAAAGCGTCAAACCATTTCCAATCTCATACTTATAAAAAACTACAATGAAATAAACTGGGCACAACATGCCGAAAAGATTAATAATTTAAACAAGCAGGTACAGGATTTAAAAAAATCTTCTGATGCGTATGAGCTGATTGTAAATCAACTTAAAGAAGTAGAAAAGAACTTAAAGCAGGCAAATGATAAAAGGGACAACCTTATTACTAAACTGAGTAAACTAGACGATGAATACAATAAAAAGAATCTACGTAAACTGAGCCTGAACTTTGAAGATTTGCAGGAAGCTGGCGAAAAAGAAATTCTCTTCTTTCTTACTGAAGAAGAAATTTCTTTTTCGGATATTAAAACGCTTGCTCAGTTTGAAAACCTGATGACACAGGCTGCTATCAAATTAAAAGGAAGACAAAAATCAGCCGGGGCTGCAGTGAATAAGCTTGAACTGGAGACTACTTCTTTAATTGCTGCATTTAAAAATCCCGGAGAAAAAATTACTAATGAGTTTGCCAATTGGAGCGGTGATGTAATGAACATCAGCGGCGACCTTACCGGGCTTGCTGACCTGGAAGAATTATATAAAACTATACAGACCCAAAGATTGGTTGAGCATAAGCGAAGATTCAGGGACTATATGGATAAAAGTATGCTGGATGCATTAACAAGTTACCGGGCATGGCTCAATAATGAATTAAGTAAAATTGAAGACATGATTGAGGAACTGAATGTGCCATTGAAAAAAATAACATTTAACCGCAATCCTGATACTTATTTGCAATTGGAGTGCAGGCAGCTAAGGGGAGAAAATGAAATAAATATATTCAGAGGTCAATTGAACGCAGCCATCCCAAACACACTTGATTTTGCTACTCAGAAAGACGAAAATTACCGGCTTGAAGTATTCAACAAAATAAAAGAATTAATCACAGAATTGCAGACTGAGGAGACATGGAGACGAAAAGTAACAGATGTTAGAAACTGGCTTTTATTCAGTGCCAGAGAATATTCGGCGGTGGATAATAAGGTCGGTCAATATCATGATAATACCGCCAGCTATTCTGGAGGGCAAAAAGCACAGTTCACCTACGCAATCTTAGGAGCAGCTATTGCACACCAGTTTGGTATTTTTCAACAAGGTAAACAACATAAGAGCCTTCGGTTTATTACGGTAGATGAAGCTTTTAGCAAATTAGACCCTGAGAAAAGCCAGTTCCTAATGGAATTTTGTGCACAGTTGAATCTTCAAATATTAGTGGTTACTCCTTTGGATAAAATCAATATTGCTGAACCCTACATCAATGCTGTTCATTTTGTAGAAATAAAAAACAAGAAAAATTCTGTGTTGTATAACCTTACAATGGAGCAGTATTATGAAAAGAAAGAGAGCTTTAAACAATTAGCCGAACTCAAAGAATGATTACGCCAAAAGAACTATTTCAAAAGTCAGATAAACAGTTTTTTAAAACTGTAAAATCCATTCTTAATGGTGAAGTAGTATTTCCATTATCAATTCCAGCCAATAAAAGTATTTCCGGCACCAATTTCAGTGAGTTGAAAGCTGCCATTGTTCCGTTATACCAGCAATCAAAAGAAGTTAAAGGCAAAGGCTATTCCGTAGAATGGACACTGAAAACAATTGAGGGCACAAAACAAAAACTGCCAGCTAAAATCTATTTTGAAACGTTAGTTGATTATCTTTTTTATACCAACAGGATAGCTGATTATTCAGCTATTGAAAAAGCATTTCACTTACTGATAGAATCATTTCCGGGATTAACGCAATGGGCAAAAGATAATAGCCCTTTCTTGCTACATCAGGTTGCCAATATGCCGGATTTAATAAAAGTCTGCAGATATTTTTATCAGAATAATCCACCGCATAATTTGTATCTGAGAGAACTCCCTATTGAAGTACACTCAAAATTTATTGAGGACAACACAGCAGCTTTGAAGAAGCTATTGGACAATATTTTACCGCAGGATTGGATAAACAAAAGTGAAACAGATTTTTCAGGACGTTACTTGGTAAAGAAACCCAATGTATATGCACAAATAAGGCTATTAGATGATAGCTTGAAGCATATAATAGGATTTGATGAATTGGCATTAACGATTGACGATTCTGCTTTGCTAAACTGGCAACCTGAAAAAGTATTTATTATTGAAAACAAAGCCTGCTTTCTGTCTTTTCCTAAAGTAAAAAATTCGGTGGCAATTTTTGGTGAAGGCTTTAAAAGCCGTGTAAGTAAACACATTCCCTGGCTGGCTAAGGCAGAATTATTTTGCTGGTTTGACCTTGATGCCGCCGGGTTTGAAATGCTGAATATTATACGGCGGCATTACCCTTCAGCCATGAGTTTACTGATGGATGAAAAAACATATCATCAGTTTAGCCAGTTTTCGGTTACTTCCACATACAGAAAG
>CABHOW010000168.1 GCA_902168225.1 uncultured Flavihumibacter sp.
GTGAATACCAGATTACTTTACCAGACGGAAGTAAGGTATGGTTGAATGCGGCTTCATCATTGCGTTTTCCTATAGCCTTCGCCGGGAACGAGCGAATCGTTGAGCTCACCGGCGAAGCTTATTTTGAAGTAAATCCACAGGAGCAACTCTCTGTAAAAGGCGGGAATGCTCAACATTCAAAAATTGCGAAAACACCTTTTATAGTTAAAATAAATACCCCAGCCGGTAATAAGAACGAAGTAGAAGTGCTGGGAACTCATTTTAATGTAATGGCGTATACCGATGAAAGTGCCATAAAAACAACGCTGGTAGAAGGTAAAGTGAAAGTGACCTCAGGAAGCTCTATCCAAACCATTCGCCCCGGCGAACAGGCCAGGTTAAGCGAAGGCACCATTTCGGTTAAAAATGTTGAGGCAAATGATGTGGTAAGCTGGACGAGCGGATTTATTCCTGTGGGCGGCCCCGATGTTGAGTATACAATGCGCCAAATTGCCCGCTGGTACGATGTAAATATCATCTATCAGGGTAAAAGACCCGAAGGTTCATTTGAAGGTAAATTACCGCGTAATTCCAGCATAGGAGACATTATCAAATTATTGAATCTCAATAATATAAAAGCACGATTAAACGAAAAAAGCAGAGCAATAATAGTAACATCATAATTACTTAGAGCAATAAATAGTACAAAGAAACACCTATCACCAACGACTAGAAGCTATTTCCGTTAATCATTAAACCACATCTTACGCTGTTCTTCCATGGTAACGATTATGGGCAGCGTAGAGCTAAAAAAGCTACCCTGCGCCCATGAGCATTCATCCCGCTCATGGGTCGCAGTAAGGTGGCTTATTTTTTTTGATATATATCATATCTTCAATGTGAAAGCGTAATTTTATCGGCTAATTTTAACCGTGGTTGCCCTACTTGCAAAAATCTGTGTTTAGTCAACTTTTTCCTGTTCGTGTGGGATTACGGTTGACTATATTTATTTTTACACAAAATAAAGGTCTCAAAGCCAAAGCGGGTACTGCACACAGAATTTGCAACAGGAGGAGGTTCTGATTATGAAAAAAATTACTGCTTTTCTAATCATTGCTTGTTTGCTGGTAAGTGTAACAACACTTGCTCAGCAAATTACATTCTCCAAAAGGAATGCAACCATAAGCGATCTACGTAAGGTGCTCGAAAAGCAGGCCGGCTACACCATCTTTAACTCCAACTCAGTTTCTACTCAATTAAAACCGGTTACGCTTCAAATTACCAATGGTACGGTAGAACAGTTGCTTAATGAATACTTCAAGTATCAAACCTGTACCTATGTCATTATTGAAAAAACAATAACCGTAATTCCCCGGGGAAAAACGCAAACTACCGGCAACACGCTGGCCAATATAAAAGGCAAAATTGTAAACGAACAGGGCGATCCTGTTCATGGCGCCACCATTACAGTAAAAGGAAGTAACCAGCAGACAAGTACTAATGAAAATGGTGAATTCAAACTGACCCAGGTAAATGAAATTGACCTGAACATTGTTGTTACCAGCATAAATTATGAAAGCGAAGAAGTAAGTTACCAGGGCGAACCGGAATTAAACGTTCAGTTAAAACAACGCATCAGCGAGTTGGATAAAGTGCAGGTGATTTCAACAGGTTATCAAAAGATTTCAAAAGATAAATCGCCGGGCTCATTTGTAAAGATCGACAATGAATTGCTGAACCGCAGGGTTTCAACCAACATCCTCGACCGGTTGGAAGGTATTACGAACGGACTGGTATTTAATAAAAATGTAGACAAGAATATAAATCAGTCAAGCATGTCGATCAGGGGCCGTACTACTATTTACGCCAATCCCGAACCCCTGATTGTGGTTGATAATTTTCCTTATACCGGTGATGTAAATAATATTAACCCAAATGATGTTGAAAGTATTACGGTTTTAAAAGATGCAGATGCGGCTTCTATTTGGGGGGCCTACTCAGGCAATGGAGTAATTGTAATAACTACTAAAAAAGGAAAATATAATCAGTCGTTAAGAGTATCATTTAATAGTAATATACTGGTGGGTCAAAAGCCTGATTTGTATTATCCGCAAGTACTAAGCTCTTCTGATTATATTGATGTTGAAAAATACTTATTTGGAGAGGGGAAATATAATAAAGATATATTAGATCCCACTCACCCGGTCTTGTCACCAGCTGTAGAAATTATGGCTAAACAAAGGGTTGGAACGATCGATTCATTAGAAGCTGAAAGACAATTAGACGAATTAAGGAGCCAGGATAAACGAAAAGACCTGGAGAAATACTTTTACCGCAATAGCATAAATCAACAGTATGCATTAAGCGCCAACGGCGGCGGTAGTAATAACAATTATTACTTTTCGCTGGGTTATGATAAGAATCTGGCCAACCTGGTTAGAAACGACTATAACCGTATAACCCTTACTGCTAATAACTCCTTTTCGGGGTTAAAAAAGAAACTGGAGTTGAATACTGGCATTATTTATACTGAATCACAGGATCGAAGTAATAATAAAGAAACAGGAAGCATTCCATATCCTTACTCAAAGCTGGTTGATGATAATGGGAACGCGATGACGGTGCCTATTGATTTAAGGCAATCATATAAGGATACAGCCGGCAAAGCGGTGCTGGATTGGAATTATAGACCGTATGACGAGCTTAAATTTAGCAACAATAAGACCAAAACAACCGATTATCGCATTAATGCCGATGCAAAATATACCATACTGAAGGGATTTGATGTTAGCCTTCTTTACCAATACAATAAAGGGATTATAGAACTGGAAGATTATAAAAGCCAGCAAACCTATTATACCCGTAACTATATTAACCAGTTTACCGATACAAGCTTAGGGCAGGTGGTTAGGCGGGTACCTTTGGGCGGCATCTTCGACCAGAATACCGTTAAGTATGAAGCACATAATACCAGGGCTCAAATTAATTACAATCGAAGCTGGTATAACCGCAAACAAAACAAACATCATCAGGTAACCGCATTGGCAGGTGCAGAAGTAAGAGGGTTAAAAAGGTTTATTGATGTTCTGCGATTATATGGGTATAATCCAGATATGCCCTCCAGTAATGGGGTTATTTACGACAGCGCTTTCTCTATGTACTATGCTCCTTCAATTTCAAAAAAAATAGATTTCAGAAACCTTAATAGAAGTGAGACCGACCGATATATCTCTTACTATCTGAATGCAAAATATATTTTTCAAAGACGGTATATACTATCAGGTAGTATCCGGAAAGACGAATCAAATCTGTTTGGGGTAAGCACCAATCAAAAAGGCGTACCCTTATGGTCGATAGGTGCCAGTTGGGAATTGAGCCAGGAAAACTTTTATCATGTTGCTTGGTTGCCGTTTTTAAAACTGCGAATAACCAATGGCTATAGAGGGAATGTTGATAAAACGGTTTCAGCCTTTACAACGGTAAGAAATGATGGAATAAGTAGTAACTGGAATTTATTAACTGCTTCTATAGTAAATCCACCCAACCCTTCCTTGCGTTGGGAAAAAAACTATATGCTTAATTTGGGAGTTGATTTTGCCCTTAAGAACAGTATACTGGAAGGCAGCCTGGAATTTTATACCCGTAAGGGCACTGATCTTATAGGAAACAGCCCTATGGATCCTACTACCGGCGTTGCTACATTCAGAGGTAATACCGCCGACATGAAAGGAAAGGGGGTTGATATTGTGCTCAGCTCTAAAAATATCAACAAACGTTTTAAATGGTCAAGCACATTTCTGTTTAGTTACTCGGCGGATAAAATAACCAGTTACAAAGTGCAACAAAGCGCCATTTGGTACTATGCCGATCCCCAGTTCATGAGCCCGATGGTTGGGAAACCACTGTATTCCCTTTTCAGCTTTAAATGGATGGGGCTGAAACCAGAAACCGGTGATCCGCAGGGATATTATGACAAACAGGCAAGTACAAATTATACTGCTATAATAAACTCAAAAGATCTTTCAGATTTAATTTACCGGGGTCCCGCCAATCCTACCTATTTCGGCAGTTTACGAAACAATTTTAGCTTTAAACAACTGGAGTTGTCATTTAATATTACCTATAAAATGGGACACTACTTCAGAAGAAATTCTATAAATTATTTTGATTTATTTAATGGTGCGTCGCAAGGACATCCGGATTATGAATTACGTTGGAAAAAAACCGGCGATGAAAAATTTACCTCTGTTCCATCTAGGAACTATAACACAACCGCTCCGGCCAGCAGTTTTTATAAATATTCAGATGTTTTGATTGAAAAAGGCGATCATATACGATTACAGGATATTCAATTAAGTTATCAATTAAATAAAAAAGAAAAGCAATGGTTGCCAATTGACCATGTACGCTTTTACATCTATGCCAACAACCTGGGAATAATTTGGAAAGCCAATAAAAAAGGGATTGATCCTGATTTTATTTCAGGTATACCTAACCCCAAAACAATTGCAGCAGGTTTAAAAATTGATTTTTAATAGGAAAACCTTTTCCAATGAAAGTATACCACATATTCATACTTTGTTTGGGCTTAATCAGCTGCAACAAAAAGGAATTTTTAGACGAAAGGCCCAGATCAGATCTGTTTGTTCCTACTACGCTGGAAGATTTTCAAGCGCTCCTTGATAATGATCCTGTAATAAATATGACCCCGGTATTGGGTGAGCTGTCCGCAGATAATTATTATGTGTTACAATCTTATTGGTCATCACTAACCACTAAAGAAAAAAACGCTTATACCTGGGAAAAGGATACTTATAATGGAGAAGGTAAAGTTGTAGATTGGAATATGCCCTACCAGCAGGTTTTATACGCTAATGTAATATTATTTGGGTTGGACAAAGTGCCCTTTACAGCTGAAAATTCGAAACAATGGAATTATATAAGGGGCGCTGCCTTGTTTACAAGGGCCTATGCCTTTTATAACCTGGCGCAGATATTTACCCTGCCATACAATGCAGCTACTTCAAATCAGGATTTAGGTATTCCCTTAAAATTAACGCCCAATGTAGATGAGAAACTACAACGATCAACACTTGAACAAACCTATGTGCAAATATTGAAAGATCTGTTGGATGCTACTTTCCTTTTACCAGACACCATATCCAGCCTTCGTAATCGACCAAACAAACCAGCCGCCTTTGCCCAACTGGCAAGGGTATACCTTAGCGTGCGACAGTATGACAAGGCTGGCGCCTATGCAGACAGCAGTTTACAATTGTATAAAGCATTAATTGACTATAATACAAGGGATGTTAATAGTTCAAGACCTTTTGACAAGTTGAATGTAGAAACGATGTACAATAGCAGGTTAGTGGAAACTAATATACTTAAAGGAGTTTCAGGATTTGGATTAGTTGATACCAACTTATATAATTCTTATGGTCCCAATGATCTACGCCGATCCCTGTTCTTCTTTACAAACCCGCTGGGTAAATTTTTCAAAGGGAGCTATACTGGCTTAATTTGGGCCTTTACAGGTTTGGCAACCGATGAAACCTATCTGATAAGGGCAGAATGCAAGGCGCGGGCCAACGATGTTTCCGGAGCAATGAATGATCTGAATACCCTGCTGGTGCAAAGATGGAAAACAGGCTCCTTTATTCCGTTTACAGCCACAACCTGGCAGGATGCATTAAACACCATACTTATTGAAAGACGAAAAGAATTGCCTTGCCGGGGTGTGCGGTGGACAGATATTCGCCGCCTGAACCTGGAAACACCCAGCATAAAGCCGGTACGTTTTATAAATAATCTGCCATATGAATTACCTGTTAACAGTCCCAAATACGCCTTACCCATTCCACCGGATGCTGAACAATTGGGAAATTACATCCAGAACGAACGATAAATCATACTAAATAAAAAGCCAGTCATTATTTAATGACCGGCCCTATAGGAATGTTTTTTACTAATTGTAATTGATCGCTCGTATAAACTTCAGCAAAAAATTACTCAGAGCTTTAGTACGATTATAATGGGAAATATGAACCCTCGTGACAAGGAGCATATAAATTGGGTTGGGCACCGGGATCTGGTTTGTAATAAGTGCAGGCACCACCAGAGCCTACAGTACAATCGAAATCTGCCCCAAACTCACCTGCTTCAATATAAGCTGCTCCATTGTAATAATATTGAGTTGCGTGATCGCATTGAACACATACGTTGGTAGCAAAAGCGCCGCCAACTGCAGTTAGAATTGCAATAGCAATAAATGCCAGTTTAATTTTGTTCATTTTTGTTCTAATTATTAATGGTTGACTTGTTTTGCCTACTCTAATTATACAGGTTTTTCGGCATACCCCTGCCTGTTATATAGGCGCACACTTATTCCGGAATAAGCAAGCAGCTATGAACAGGAAAAAGTTTAATCGCAATCGAACGGTGCCATTTATACTTCTACTGCATGAACTGGTTCTCGCTTTTTAAGAATAATGCCCAGTAATGAAATCCCAACAAAAAAAAGATTAAAGAAAAGATGCTGAGGCCAGGTGAGTTTTCTTATTACTCCACCGCATGAACAGGGA
Source organism: uncultured Flavihumibacter sp. (assembly GCA_902168225.1). Classification (GTDB taxonomy): domain Bacteria; phylum Bacteroidota; class Bacteroidia; order Chitinophagales; family Chitinophagaceae; genus Sediminibacterium. The sequence goes on from CABHOW010000168.1 coordinate 6,564, forward strand.
ATATACTTAAACGTATGTAATAATATAGCAACTGTATAGATCGTAAATGCTAACATTAGTATTAGTGAGGCGTAAAATGATTGCACGCGGGTTTTTTCAAATATCAGGCCAACTGCAATCAGTACTTCAATAAAAGGAATGCTCCACACAAGGAAGGGAGTCATCCAGTTAGGGAACGGTTGGTTGTTCATTTCGCCAATAAAAGTTTTAAAAGCAAGCCATTTGCTTACGCTTGCATACAAAAAAAGCAATATCAATAAGGAAGATATTATCTCAATAATTATCTTTCTTTTCATATAATGAAAGGGTTATAAGGGGCAACAGTTATTGACAAATGGAAGCATCCCAAAAATTCACTGAGTCCTGCGATACGTTAGATGTAGATTAGAATAAGGTGTTAAGGGGATAAGGCAGATTTGCAGAATTGAGGGCGATGGTAAAACTAAAGTTATAACTAATAAATTATGTTCAAAAATTTATATCAGTTAATTTTACTTTATTTATAGTCACCAACCGTGCTTAACAAAATATGCAAAAAACATTCCCGCTAAAAGTAATTTGACCGAAATATTATTGCATAAATCGGCACCCGGTTCAGCAACTCCTATTTATTACATTTTTTTGTCGCTTAATGATCATAATCAGGTTTCTTACACTATACCTTTCCCAAAACCGCCAAAATATACAGCTAATGCATTTTAGCGACAAAACCACAGGTTAATTACATGTCAATTCAACAAAAAACCGGCCACTTGGGCTATTACAGGTTTTTGTTAATGAAAAGTTCACCATAATTTATCCAAATAGAAACCCGGTTTCAGTAAAGGCAAGAATCGTTATGGGGTAGCAGCAATCGTTGTAGCAATTCATCACCTAAACCACCACGCTCTCTAATAGAAACGCCAAACTGGTATTTCTCCTCTAACCGAAAATGGAACAAGCCGGGCACTTTACGTGTTTCTCCGTACGGATCAATACGTATTACCGGTTAACCTGTTCATACTATATAATAATGGTGGGAAATGCCTGCGAAAGCTCATTTGTTTACAGGAACATACTGTCCTTTTCGCAAGGGTAAATATTCTTTGGGGCGGGCAACCGAATCGGGTTGATAAAACGTACATACCATATTAGAGTCGTAGCAATTGTAGTCGATTCCAAAATCACCCGCAGGCTTATAGGAATTGTTTACCGGAATATATTGAGGCTTGTCATTCTCCTGCATGTAATACCGGGTTGCAAAAGCTCCGGCAATAGCAATAGTAATGGCAAAAGCATTCAGTATAATCTTGATCCTTTTCATACTTAGGGTGTTTAATGGTTATTTGTAACTCCCGTTTGCGGAAGCTATTTTTCAGCCCTTTGTTCTTATAATATTGATTAGATAAATACCCACGTACTTAAAACATGCGTATTACCAATAATCTTTTTACATTAACATTAATGTTCGTAAAATCTTTTACAGTTGGAGAGTCACGTTAGCCAGAGAACGACAGACCATTCATTTTGTTATGAATACAATCAGGCCGAATACCAGCTTTGAGTTTTGAAAACAGAAGCAATGCAAAATTCAATACCTACCATTCCTCGAGTAAGGAATTTGATCTATTATATCGGGTTATAGTACGCTACTGCTTTGTGTTGGTTAACCAGGGAATCTGATTAAAAGTAAATAGAAAAAGATTTATTCAAAAAAAAATCCTTGAACAAGATTAATTCAGTTTATATCAACTGTTATATATCTGTATCACCCGCTTCTTCACTACGTAATATACATAACTATTACTTATATAAATTCAGAGGAATTGGCATAGTTATAAACAACCGGCAGTAATTTAATTTATTTTTAATATATCTATTTGCATTAGCCCTCATTCACCCAACCTGCAAAGAATCATTTTCTGGCATGACACACATCACATTCTTTCCCTTGCAAATTTTTAATGTTTGCGTTGTTATTAACCCATTTAATACTGCCACTAGTAATAGTTATGAAGAAAATATTACTTATCGAAGACAACCAGGCCATTCGTGAAAACACAGCCGAGATACTGGAGTTAGCCAACTACCAGGTATTTACTGCAGAAAATGGGAAAGCGGGTATAGAAACAGCAATAAAAGAAATCCCCGATCTCATCATTTGTGATATTATGATGCCGGTGCTCGATGGCTATGGTGTGCTTCACCTGTTGCATAAAAACACAGCCCTGCAGAATATTCCATTTATATTTTTATCGGCTAAATCTGAACGGCTCGACATTAGGAAAGGTATGGAAATGGGCGCCGATGATTATATTCCCAAACCATTTGATGAAACGGAATTATTGAATGCTGTAGAAAGCCGGCTTCGCAAAACAGAATTGTTAAAGCAGGAATGGATGCAAGGCCTGGAAGGATTTAATAAACTCATGCAGATTACTGATGGTAAAAATCCATTGCAGTCACTTATTGAAGACCGAACAGTAAACCGCTACCGAAAAAAACAGATCATTTACCAGGAAGGTAACCGGCCATCACGCTTATACTTTGTACAAAAAGGAAAAGTAAAAACCTATAAAACTAATGATGATGGTAAAGACCTTGTAATTGGTTTATATAACGAGGGCGATTATCTTGGTTATGTAGCTTTACTGGAAGGATCGGCATACAACGAAACTGCTGAAGCCATTGAAGACACGGAATTGATCATTATACCACGTGAAGACTTTGAAAAGCTTATTAACACAAGCCATGAAGTAATGCGTAAATTCATTACACTGCTGGCGCATAATGTTGCTGAAAAAGAAGAGAAATTATTGGGTCTGGCCTATAATTCATTACGCAAAAAAGTAGCCGAAGCGTTAATGACCCTGCATAGAAAATACAATGCGCCCATTGACATCAGCCGCGAGCATCTTGCTACAATAGCAGGCACAGCTACTGAATCGCTTATCAGAACATTAAGCGACTTCAAAAGTGAAGGACTGGTAAATATTAAAGGAGGAACAATTACTATTTTAAACGAAAAGAAACTGGGCACCCTGTTTAATTGATTGTAGCTTCCTCGTCGTTTTCATCCCTTTCTTGTTCTTCGTCATCCTTCTTATGCAACATCTTTATTATTGCATTCATAACCGGAAAACGTATTAGTTTGCCCCTGGCAAACCAAACTATAATTGCCATCAAAAAATAAAACCCTGCTACTATTAAAAAACCAGCATAGTTTTTTCCTATCCAATCGCTCAATGCCCAGGCACCGGCAATACTACCAAATAAGATCACAAAAAGAAATAACACCGCAACAACTAAAGCGGCGATTATATTACCAATGGTTAGAGAAGTTTTTTCTGCAAGACGTAGCTTGGTTATTTCAACTTTGGTAGTTATATAGTCTTTAACATGGTCAGTTAGCTCTTCTACCTTTTTTAATGTCTCACTCATACAGCCCGTATTAATTCATTACCACTTTAAGCAAAATCTTCAGCCTGTTGTTCCATATCATCCTTAACAGCATTCATTTTTTCTTTCATTTCATTGTACTTGTTCTTAATGGCGTCTGACATTTTTTTACCTTCCTCATTAATTTTTTTACGTGTTTCAGATCCTTTATCGGGAGCAAACAAAACACCCAATACAGCACCTACGGCAGCACCAATAACTAATGCGGTGATAATTTTACCACTGTTGTTCATATAAAATTTTTAGTTTTAAAATAATTGATCAAATTTAATAGCCCTTATACAAAGTTAGGCATAGGCGGATTACCTTAAACTGATTCTTATCACCTCACTATACCCCATTTTTAAAAGATATGTGGAACCCAGACGCGTAATCAAAACTAGTTAATATACAACAAGTTAAACAACATTCTGCAAATAGATCGTATGTTGGCATAAATATTTATAGCCGTATAAGATATACCTTTCAAGAATAAGAAATCAAAAGAGATGCCTCAGTCGAAAAGAATAAATAAAAGTGGAACCGATATCCCGGGCAATGCGAAACATTCAGCAGGAGAATATAATGAGACTGAGGCCAAATACCTTCAACTAATTCAGGGGTTACCTGCTGCCATTTATACCTGTGATGCTAACGGATATATTCTCACTTATAACCAGGCGGCCGTCACACTTTGGGGGCGTGAACCGGTTATTGGAGAAGATAAATGGTGTGGTTTCTGGAAAGCGTATACAATTGACGGCAAACCAATGTTACATGATCAAAGCCCTATGGCTACCGCAATACAGGAAGGCAGGGAAATTAGTGAAGTGGAATTGGTTATAGAAAGACCCGATGGGCAGATCCGTAACGTGATGCTTAATCCCAAGCCTTTTTTTAATTCCAACGGCCATGTTATAGGTGGTGTAAATATGCTGACAGACATTACTGAACATAATAATATTGAGGAAAGGAATAGGCATTTTACCGCTATCGTACAATCATCAGACGACGCCATTATCAGTAAAACATTAGACGGCATTATTACCAGCTGGAATACCAGCGCAGAAAGGATATTTGGCTATACTTCGCAGGAAATGATCGGTACACCCATCACCAGAATAATTCCCAATGACCGGCTGGATGAGGAACCGAAAATACTGGAGCGTTTGAAAAAGGGTGAACGCATAGACCACTTTGAAACAAAACGCATTACCAAATACGGGCGGTTACTTGATATTTCATTAAGTATTTCCCCGGTAAAAAACAGCAAAGGCGTTATTATTGGCGCCTCAAAAATAGCACGTGATATTACTGCGCAAAAAATTGCGGAGCAACGCATACGTGAAAGTGACGAAAAGGTTCGGGTAAGTGAAGAGCGATTAAGCCTTGCAGTAGAAATAGCCGAAATGGGTATGTGGGATCTTGATCTTACCACCGGGCTTACCACCACCTCCCCCGAACACAGGAAAATACTGGGTTATTCAAAATCGGTACAATGGAGTAAAGTATTGTTCATGCAAATAATTCATCCGGCAGATAGAACCCGGGTTGAACTGGCCTTTCAGAATGCATTAGAAACCGGTAAAATCACCTATGAAGCCCGCATCATCAGAAATAACAATACAGAGCGATGGATACGGGTAAATGGTACTACCATCTACAATAAAAAACACCAGCCGGTACGTTTGCTCGGGACCGTACTGGATATTACTGAACAAAGGAAAGCCAAAGATGAACTGGAAAATATGGTGCTTGAACGCACCAGCGAATTGATTACCACTAATTCGGCACTCGAAAGATCGAACCATGAACTGGAGCAATTTGCATATATAGCCAGCCACGATCTTCAGGAACCATTACGCAAAATTCAAACTTTTGCCGATATGGTGAAGGAACATCTGCATGATAAAGAACTGACCGAAAAGTACTTCAACAAGATCTATACTTCTGCCAAACGAATGTCGAACCTTATTAATGATGTACTAAACTATTCGCGGCTTAGTAAAACAGGAGAACCATTTGAAAAGACCGATCTTAATAAGATCCTGAAAGATGTGTTGTCGGATTTCGAATTACTGATTGAGCAAAAACGGGCTGCAATTACCCATTCAGATCTGCCAACAATAAAGGGCATTCCCTTACAGATACACCAGCTTTTTGGCAACCTGATCAGCAACTCTTTAAAGTTTTCAGAAGTAAATCCTCAAATAACCATAACCGCTCAAAAACTTTCCGCCGCAGAAGTGCAAAAGTATCCGCGCTTAATTGAAGACCGGGCTTATATTCAATTAACATTTAAGGATAACGGCATTGGATTTGAACAACAGCATTCTGACCAGATATTCATAATCTTTCAACGATTGAACAATCAGCGCACCTATAGTGGTACAGGTATTGGCCTTGCCTTGTGTAAGAAGATTGTTGATCATCACGATGGAATTATCACGGCGAAAAGTGAACCAGGACAGGGCGCTACTTTTACTGTAATATTACCTGTAGAGCATAAAAAAATTGCCAGGCCTAAACTGATGCTTTGACCTGGCAGGAATATAAATCATTAAAGAATCGTAACTATCGATCAGGTTGATCCTCTCACAATTAATTTAGCGGTAAGTTCAACCTCAGTCTTCTGAAAGTTATTTTCTACATTCTCACATTGGTCCATCAATAATGCAACCGCTTTTTTTGCTATCGCTTCAACTGGTTGCTGAATGCTTGTAATACCTGGTGGATACAACCTGAATATATCGTGGTCATCGAAACTAATAACTGCAATATCTTCAGGGATTGACATTTTTAACCGGTTGATGCTTTCCAGTCCCAATATTCCAAGGTAGTTGGTGGCAAAAAACAATGCTTCCAGTTGGGGGTTGTTCTTCAACAAAGACATTATAAGCTCAACCGCCTCTTCGCGTTGATGGGTATATGGAATTTTAAGAATAATATCTTTATTCAACCGGATGCCTTCTTTTGAAAGCGCACCAATATAACCATCGAGACGCTGTTCCATCTGCATCACATCCAGGTCAACAGTTACAAAACCAATTTCTTTATACCCCTGGGCAAATAAATGCGACATTCCCTGGGCTACCGCTTCGGCATTGTTCACCAGAACATGAGAAGCTTCTACCTGTGGCAAATAACGATCAATTAATACAACCGGGCGTTGCAACTGTACCAGTTGCTGTATGTCTTCTTCCATATGCGGCGCCGGTGTTATAAGGTAACCATCCACCTGGCGCTGCGAAAGCATATTGATCAACTCCTTCCCTTTCGAGGCATTATTCTCGGTACTACAATACACCACACGGTAACCATATTGCTCCGCTTCTTCCTCAATAGTTTTTGCCAGCGTGGCAAAGAAAATGTTACCAATGTTCTCAACTATGAGCCCCAGTGTTTTTGATTTACCGGTGCGTAAGCTAATAGCTAGCTGGTTAGGATAATAACCTGCATTACGGGCAACTTCAAGCACACGCTTTTCAACGGTTTCGCTGATTCGCATTTTGCGTGCCTTGCCGTTCAATACAAATGATACGGTTGAAGATGCCACGCCCGCCATTGAGGCAATATCTTTTATCGATACCTTTTTCATACGGTTATAATCTTATTTGGCAGAATATGGTGTTACTGAAAACGGATATGCAGCTGGTGTTGTTCCTCTGGTGTATGATGGCGTTTTTTTAACGTCATACAATAATGTGCCTCCCTTTTGTAACTGATTATGATCGATCCAGTTCTTCGTATGCGCAGCTCCGTTTAACGAAATATTGTGTATATAATATGTGTTCTTGTCAGTTGCAGGCGCCTGTATAACCAGCTTTTTACCGTTTTCAAAGCTGAGGGTCATTTTACGAAACAGCGGCGTTCCAAAAACGTATTGGGTAGTACCTGGACAAACAGGATAAAAACCCATAGCAGAAAACACATACCAGGCTGAAGTTTGTCCATTATCCTCATCACCACAGTAGCCATCGGGTGTAGCATGGTATAGTTTATTCATTACCTGCCTGATCCAGTATTGCGTTTTCCAGGGCTCGCCGCCATAGTTGTATAAATAGATCATATGCTGAATAGGCTGGTTGCCATGTGCATATTGACCCATATTCATGATCTGCATTTCGCGAATTTCATGAATAACACCACCGTAATAACTTTCATCAAAAACCGGTGGTAATGCAAAAACGGTATCAAGCATTTTTGTAAACATCTTTGAACCGCCCATCAGGTTAGCCAATCCCTGTACATCATGAAAAACACTCCAGGTATAATGGAAGCTATTACCTTCGGTAAAGGCATCGCCCCATTTATATGGATTGAATGGCGACTGAAAACGACCATCCTTGTTTTTGCCGCGCATCAACAGGGTTGAATTATCGAACAGGTTGCGGTAGTTCATACTGCGTTTTGCAAACCGGTCGATCTCTTCTTTTGGTCGGTTTAAATTCTTTGCCAGCTGAGATATGGTAAAATCATCATACGCATATTCCAGGGTACGCGCAGCATTCTCATTTATATTAACATCATAGGGCACATAACCCAGTTCGTTATAATATTTAACGCCTTTTCTTCCTACCGAAGTAAGCGGGCCTTCATTTTCTGTATTCTTTAAAATGGCTTCATACAAGGTATTAATATCATAACCCCTAATTCCCTTGATGTATGAATCTGCAATCAATGATGCGGAGTTAGACCCAATCATACAATCGCGATGGCCCGGGCTGGCCCATTCGGGTAACCAGCCGCTTTCTTTGTAAGTATTTACAAGCCCCTGCATTATCTGGCTGTTAAGAGTTGGGTACATCAGCGTAAAGAAGGGAAATACCGCCCTGAATGTATCCCAAAAGCCATTGTCGGTAAACATATAACCTGGCAGCACCTGCCC